>JBBSFP010000323.1:0-3740 GCA_038238625.1 Tepidisphaerales bacterium | reverse complement strand
TTCTCCCAGAAAGTTGACAAGGCCCGGCAGGTCGTGCCCATCAATCGGCCCCATGTAAATCAACCCCAGTGATTCAAAAATCTGCTGGGGCCAAAGCGCGCCTTTTACTCCGTCGCAGATGGCATTCCACGCCTGCTCGACCACATGCCCAACCCCCTGGGGCAGACGATGCACAAAACGCTCGGTGATACGCTTGAATTCTTCATAAGTCGTGGAAACCCGCACGCGCTCCAGGTATTGGCTGAATGCACCCTGGGGCTTGGAGATGCTCATGCCATTATCGTTAAGCACGATGAGCAACTGACGGCCCACCGTGCCCGCGCCGTTAAGCCCTTCAAACGCCAGCCCGTTGACGATCGAAGCATCGCCCACCATGGCCACCACATGGCTGTCGCGTTCCATTGCCAGATCACCGCGCGCCATGCCCACCGCCGTGCTGATGGAAGTACCGGCATGTCCGACGGCAAACAGGTCGAACGGGGATTCCTGCGGGTTGGGGAATCCACCGATGTGCCCTTTTTTTCGCAGGAACGGAAAATCATTGGCACGGCCGGTCAGCAGCTTGTGCGGATAGCATTGATGACCGACATCGAACAGCAGGCGATCCATCCCGCGCGGGTAAGCACCAAAGTCGTAGACATAGTGGAGCGCAAGTGTGAGCTCGACAACACCCAGGTTTGATGCCAGGTGCCCACCGTTTTGAGATACTGCCTGGAAGATCACATGCCGCATCTCGGCTGCCAGTTCGGGCAGTTGAGAGGGAGTGAGTTTTCGCAGGTCAGCCGGTGAATGAATCTCGTCGAGCAAAGGGGACGTGGACATCAAGAAACTCCTGCAAGATCGGCGAATTTCAAGCACACACGTTAGACAGTCGGGCCGTGCCTGTCCATGCCTGTCTGTAACGTAAATCTAACAATTGGCGCATGCCCCAGGCGGGCGCCTGCTCAGGTATTGCGCTCTACCACGAAGCGCGCCAGCGCCGTCAGGCCCGCTGAATCCCTCAAAGGTTTGATAACCCGCAACGCGGCATCCAATTGTTCTCTGGCAGCCTGGCGGCTTTCTTCCAAACCTAAAAGCGAGGGGTAAGTGTTCTTGCCACTGGCTTTATCTTTGCCCGTCGCCTTGCCCATCTGCTCTTCAGTGGCAGTTTCGTCCAGCACATCATCAACAATCTGAAACGCCAGCCCCAGGTGTTGGCCAAAGGCGGTCAGGGCTTGCAGGGTTTGCTCATTCGCGCCTGCAGCAATAGCACCCATCCGGCAACTGGCGGTCAGCAGGGCCCCCGTCTTTAACCGGTGAAGGTGGCGTAATTCTTCGATATTCAGCCGCTTGTGCTCCCCTTCAATATCCAGCACCTGCCCGCCAATCATGCCTTGTGGCCCTGATGCGAGCGCCAGCTCGGTGACCAGTCGCCCGACCACGGCTTGTGCAGCATCAGCGGCGAGCAACTCGAAGGCCATCGTGACCATGGCATCGCCCGACAGGATCGCCATGGCCTCGCCATAGACCTTATGGTTGGTCGGGCGCCCGCGGCGGAGGTCGTCATCGTCCATCGCGGGCAGATCGTCATGAACCAGGCTGAAGGTGTGGATCAGCTCCATGGCTCCCGCGGCTGCCATTGCCGATCGCAAACCGACCTCGTCAGCATTGCAGGCAATCGCGCTTTGCAGGACCAGCGCAGGCCGCAGGCGTTTACCCCCCGCCATAAGGCTATATGCCACCGACTCGATCAACCTTGGTGGCGATTGCGGATACCGACGCAGGATGGTTTGAAAATATTCCGAAACCGCCGCCCCATGCTGCTGAAGAAGTTCCAGCGCGTTGTCAGCCTGTCGGCGTTGAGTCGGCACCTGCGCATCTTGCAATGGAGCGGTTTTTAATTGTGCGGTTTTCTTCACAACTGCCAGAGCCTCACGATTCAGCACGGTTCAGATCAAGCTCGGTCGGATCATCTGTGGCCTTATCAGCGGATTCGGCACCGCCCGCAGAGGTTTCGGATGCCCCGGCACCCGCTTCCGGCAGCGGGGTGGTCTTCGTCGACCCATCGCTGGCGCGCGCGATCAATTCAATCTGCTGTTCGGCTTTGTCTAGTATGGATCGGCAATATGTGAGCAAAAACTGTCCGCGTTCCTGCCTTTGCAGGCTTTCTTCCAATCCGATTTTCCCCTCTTCCATTTGATAAATGATCTGTTCAAGCTCCCCGAGACCCTCTTCAAAAGTTTTGGGCGGTGTTTGTGATCGCTTACCCATTAGCCTGAAAGTATAACGGAAGTTCAGTTTATCTTACCACTGGATTGCGCCTATTGAATTGGGCAACCTCGCCGCAATGCCAACCTGGTACCAATCTTTCCGAGTTTACCTAAATCTCTCATCAATACATCATGTAGAAGTCCATATAATGGTTCCTGCGTGGAAAATGGAGATTCCAATCGTGGGGGTTTGCCCGTGCGGCTAATTCAGCAACCCATCCCCGCCCCCACGGACGATGCGGGCCAGGACGCAGTCCCCCCATTGTCACCCCCGGTAACACCGGCACCCATACCGCCCAGCGTAGCCCTGTCGTTTGGCGATCCACATCGAGTCGCGACCACCAACGATGATGCCGAGCCTGACTGGGGATTGGTTAATAAGCTTGATCTTCCGGATCCAGCCCACGCGGACCGTTCGCCTCACGATGTGGATTTCGTGATCGAAGAGAGCCTTTTTGGTGGCGGGCGGCCGATGCCCCTGGGGGAAATCAGCCTCGATATCCGCTCGCTGGAGGATCGGGTCCTCGACCAATTTGCCCCGACGCCATTGGGCACCACCCGTTTGCCCCCTGCGGATGTTGCCCCGATCGACTTCTGGGAGAAAGCGGCCCGATGGTTGCTGCTGCTGATGAGTGTCGGGCAGCTCATTCCGGTTTGGGGAACCCCTTATTTTTCGACGACCCTCGGGGCGGATCATGTCGAGATCGCGGGCCAGCTACTGCATTACAACCATCCCGATAATGCCCTGGGGCGGCTTTATTTCAGCATTAATCCTCAAATCGTCCCCGGCTCGCTTTGTGATTTGGTTTTAGCGGGATTGATGTCTTTCCTTCCCGCGCCGGCCGCCGAAAAGGTGCTGCTTAGCCTGATTGTGTTGTCGATGAGCGGGGCAATTTTCTGCATCATGCGTGCCATCACCGGCAAGGCAGGCTGCGCGGCCCTTCTGGCTGTTCCCTTGATCTATTCCACGGCCTTGCAGGAGGGGCACTATCCCTATTGCCTGGGCATGGCATTGTTCGGATACACACTGGCGTATTGGCTGCGATGTCGCGATCGCCTTTCCTTCGGACGTACCATCGCGCTGGCAATGTTGGGCATCGTGCTGTTTTTAGCGCACCTGTCGGCGCTGCTGATGACCATCGCGGTTGTCATCATTCTCACCCCGCTGCTCCGGCCCCGACTCAACCGCATGGCAAAGTTTAGTGCATACCGGCCGCAGGGCGTTTTCGCCTTCACACGTGGCGAGCGCTCCATCCTGCGGCGACGGGCCGCCGCCTCATTCCTGGCGTTTTTGCCCGCCATAGTTCTGGTATTGAGCAGCCGGGTCTGGCCTTATCTGGCGGCAGCTAAAAGTAACCCCGCATCGTCCGGTGATCCGGTCTCACAGTTGACGGCGCTGCAAAAACTCCACGAGCGCTTTCTAGAGCCATCGGCAATCACTGGCTTGTGGGGGTCCTTCACCCATGTTCAAGTTGAGAGCCTCGTCGCACT
>JBBSFP010000322.1:0-3741 GCA_038238625.1 Tepidisphaerales bacterium | reverse complement strand
GCAAGTCCCATGGCTTCCTTCAGCCGGGTGTCGTCGATCACCTGCTGCTGGATTTCAAAAAGTTCTGGGGCATGGGCCGGTTGGACGCCCTCTGCTCGGAAATAGTAGATGTTGTCCGCGTTATCGGTCAGGGGGCCGGCCATTTGCAGTAGTTCAAATGTCGGTGGAGTTGCGCTATGGCGATTCTGTTCTGTCGCCAGCGGTACAACCTGTTTGATGGCATAGTCTGCAAATCGCATCGAGGAATCATTTGCAACAGGAATCGATGAATGTCCAATGTCTGGAAGGTCATTCAATTCCGCCCGCGTGAGCCATCGATCAACGGTTACGACTTTGGGTAGCACACCTTCTTTGGATCGGTGCTGAATGTAGCTGACCAGTTGTTCAAGGTAGAGTGGGGAATCATAAGGAACCCCCGTTTGCGTCATCGGCGCACCGGCCACTGGTTGCATCTCGACGGGCTTGGTCGCGGGCGATGTGGCAGGAAGGGGGGTACCAGAGGGATGCAGGAAATGTTGATATGCCGCATAATCGCCACGCATGCGACTGGATATTTCGGTTGATAAAGTAGTTTGCAATTCCGTAGCGCGCTCGCTGAGAATTTCCTTGTAAATGCGTTCGCGTACCTCGTCAAAAGGAAGCGTTGTTGCGTGTGCTGGGGTCGCCGCCACGGTGAAAGGTATAGGCGGTTGCGAAGCATAGCGTTCAGGATGCGCCAGATATTTTTTATGGGCCTCGATTTCGATGTCCGCCCCCAGATTTTTTTCAATGCCAGTATCGACTGCATCCCGCGAAATCATGATGTACTGCACCTTGAGACGATCGGGCACCAGATACCCGATCCCGGCGGGCGCATTCTCTCGATCAATTTCCTTGTAACTGTCGTAAGTTACGCGGACATCGGTGGGCGAGGGAAGCGTTGCTGCCTTAGAAAGAAATTCGGTCGCGTGAAATTGCACCAGATTCAGCGATAAAAGCTGCTCCTGGACCAGTGATCGTTCCAGCTCGGGCCGGGTTACCTTTGCCATTTCGCCCACTCGATCGAGCGCCGCGTTGATCGTCAGCAGATCACGTACTGCCGCTTCGGCGGACGAAGCCTCACCTTCCAACGGAAGCGGGGTAATCACGGAATTGGTCATCACTTCTTGCACTTGGTCGTGGCCTGGTGTCATCCCCATTTGGCGGGCTTCCTGACGCAACAGGTAAAAAAGTTCGGAGTGATCTTTCATCTGATCTTCGAGACGCCCCACAACGCTGAGGGCTGCCCTTAATTGCCCTTTTTGTAGAAGCCAATCTTTGCGCAAGAGCCAGTCCAGAGGGATTTGGTTGTACCTATGCCTCTGAATAAAATCCCATTCCGCAGCAGCCTGCTGTATATCGTATTGCGAAACTGGGCCACCCCGGTAATTACCCACCGCCACATCCCGGCCACCTGAATTGCGACCGAAATAATTGGGCAGCGTAAAAGCGACCATCAACAACAC
Source organism: Tepidisphaerales bacterium (assembly GCA_038238625.1). GTDB lineage: Bacteria > Planctomycetota > Phycisphaerae > Tepidisphaerales > Tepidisphaeraceae > JBBSFP01. The sequence goes on along the minus strand of JBBSFP010000322.1, from coordinate 2,257 downwards.
CATGAATACGGCCAAAATTTTCTTCTGGTGCTTCTCGTGTTTCTTCCAAAGCTTCAACATGAAATTCCTTCAGCGATTTCAACAAAACAGTTGCAAAAAACTCAGTGCGCGGCCTTGAGACGATCAACCGCTTCCTTGGCACGCTGACCTTCTGGACGATCTTTGTATTGGGTTGCCACTTGTTGATAGAGCAAAACAGCCTGATCACGAGTCTCTTTATCGCCGACGCGCTCCTCCAAGGCGGCGGATTTCAACAGAGCGGACGGTGCGTGCGCATTGTCCGGGAAAAATGCCACCAGGCGCATATAGTCGAGCGCAGCATTCTCAAGCTCTGGTGCGTTCTTGCTCTCGCCAGACATGCCATTGTGTGCTTCTGCGATAATCCAGAGCGCATCCGCCTGCATCGCCGGATCGACATAGAGCTGGCGATTCTGCTGGACGCCATCAAGGGCACCCTTGTAGTTTTTTTTCTCCAGCTCAAGGCTTGCTAGATTCAAGCTGGTGCGCGCCTGCTGCGTGATCGCGACATTGCCGCTCGCACCACTGTTGCCCACTGGAGACATCGTTACGCTTTGGAGCAGCTTTGCAGTTTCTGATGCGCCGGCGTCGTCTTTAGCAGTCGTCTGCAGTTTTAAGAGAAAGTTGAGCAGCATCGTTTTTTGACTGTCCGTTGCCGATCCAGCGGCCGATTTAACCTTTGCAATCGCAGTGGTGATGTACGTCGAAGTGGCTGCAGGAATGGTGGGCGTCTTTTGCTCCGCGACGGCCGAGTTCTTCTGCACTAACACGACCCAGGCGTTGACGGCAGCGTCAAAACGATTAGCCTTTTCAGCCGAATCCAACAATCTTCGCGCCGCCCATTCACGTGCCCACGGGCGTGAACTTGAGTCCATCACCTTGGAATAACCATCGACCGCATCCGGTAGCTTGCCGGCGACCCAGAGCTTCTCGGCATCAGTCAGGCCCGGCTCGCCGTCCACGCTGATTATCAGCTTGGGTCCAATGGTCTTGTGTTCCTCACCCCGCGGGCTGTCAAAGAAAAGCTCATTCCCTTCAATTTTCGTAATCTTCACTTCAGGGTACATAATTCCACTGACTGAAACGCTGTCGGCTTGCACTCTTGCTGGAAACAGCCCAATGCCGGCAAACAATGGCATCATCCCAATGAATAACCGACGGCAAAAAAGTTTCATATCCATTCAACAACCTTGTGGAAAATCGATGTTGTGAGACTACGAGATTTTTAGTGTGCGATGCAGGAGAGGGGACTTGAACCCCTACACCTTTCGGTACAGGCTCCTAAGACCTGCGCGTCTGCCAATTCCGCCACTCCTGCGTCTACTCCGCGAGCGCGAACGCCTACTGATCGATGTTAAGAGCTCTGCTCGATCGCATGGGTCATTTAACTAGACGCGCCGGGCGGTGTCAATTTTGTCGGCGGGTAGCTGCAGCTTGAAAATGGCGCATGGTCGATCATACTCGCCTGCCGTTGTCTAACCCAAAGGAACCACAACATGCCGCGTCCCGTCACCCTTTTTTCCGGCCAATGGGCAGATTTACCTTTCGAGGAGATCTGCCGCAAGGCCAGCCAATTCGGCTATGACGGCATCGAGTTACCCTGCTGGGGCGATCATTTCGATGTGACCGCAGCGCTCAATGACAAGAATTACTGCCGATCACGCTGGGAAATCCTAGGCAAACATGGGCTCAAAACGTTTGCAATATCGAACCACTTGGTCGGTCAGGCGGTCTGCGACATCATCGATGAACGGCACAAATTAATCCTTCCGCCGGAAATTTATGGCGATGGCAAGACCGAAGGCGTGCGACAGCGCGCCGCTCAGCGCATGATCGAAACGGCCCAGGCATGCCGCGCGCTGGTGAATGCCGCCCCCAACGCCACCGGATTCCCCGCCGTAGTTAATGGTTTTACCGGTTCGAGCATCTGGGGCAGCATCTACGCTTTTCCGCCCACTGATCAGGATTACTGGAATCGCGGTTTTGAGGATTTTGCCGCCCGTTGGATTCCCATTCTAAACGCCTTTGAAAAAGTCGATGTGAACTTCGCTCTCGAGGTACATCCAACGGAGATCGCTTTCGATATCGCCACCGCGCAGCGCGCTCTCGATGCGGTGAAAGGGCACAAGCGATTCGGATTCAATTACGATCCGTCCCACCTTGCGTATCAACATGTTGACTACGTGAAATTCATACGAATCTTCGGCAGCCGAATTTTTCATGTGCACATGAAGGATGT
>JBBSFP010000321.1:0-3741 GCA_038238625.1 Tepidisphaerales bacterium | reverse complement strand
CATGGCGGGGCGCTTCAGATCGTCGCCAAAGGCGGACCGCAGCCCGGCAAATTCCGCGGCATCGAATGCGGCAATCCCCAATCCATGGGGCACCAGCAGATCAACTTGATCCGGATCAACATTTGCGTCTTTAAGGGCTTTTTTAATCGCCATGCCGTAACTGTGGCCACTAGGATCGGGCTCGGTCACCTTATAAGCATCCTGGCTGGCGGCGAATCCTCGGAGTTCCGCGTAGATTTTTGCGCCGCGTGCCTGGGCATGCTCAAGTTCTTCGAGGATGAGTAACCCCGCTCCTTCACCAATCGCCGCGCCACTCGCATCGGAGTCGAAGGGTTTAACTGCCGTCTGCGGGATGTGATTACAGGTGGTCGTGAGGCGCTGCAGCAAGCCTTGTCGCATCAGGCCCATGTGGTTAACGCGCGAGTCCGCGCCGCCGCAGATTGCCATATCGGCGTTGCCGCGCTGGATGGTGCGAAGCGCTTCTCCGATCGCCAGGTGGCTGCTCGCATCGGCGCAGGTGATCGTATTGCTCGGCCCAGTCAGCCCATGAATGATGGTGACGTGGCAAGCCAGCATATTGGGCAGGTATTTCAGAAGCCAAAGAGGCGTTAGTTGATTCATCCCTTCACGACCCCAGCGCTGCAGGTGGAGGCGATTTTCATCATTGCCATCGCCACGTGCAGCATGCATTGCCGTCGTCAATTCATTGAGCTCGGTGTTGATCAGCCCTGCCCCGATGTTGCAGCCGAATCGTTTTGAACTGAACGATGGCTTTTCGATGTAGGCGCGGCTTTGGATGCCTGCGTCGCGAAATGCTTCATCTGCTGCTACCACTGCCAGCTCAATATCACGAGCCATGACCTTGGTGGCTTTTCGATACGACTTGGGAACATAATCGGAAATTTTGAACGCGGGCACTTCCGCAGCGATCTGGCATACAAATCCTGTTGGATCGAACGCAGATATCTTGCGGATCGCCACCTCACCGGCGATCAGATTTTCCCAAAACAGCTTGTTACCGATGCCCAGCGGCGTACTGACGCCGATACCGGTGATGACAACCCGTCGCGCTCCAGTACTCATAAAGCGATCGCTCCGACTGATCGGTACGTTGCCAACAACTGTGTGAACTGCTCGGTGAAGACGAAGTTATGCTCAGGAAACTGCATGCCAGCCAGATTTTTATCAATATGGCTAAAGACCAGCTCGATTTCGGCTACGGGTGTTTGCACCTCAGAGACGGCCGGATCAAGGACTGAAACTGTGCCAAAAATGGCAGCGCCATCGTCTGAAAGTTGCTCGACTCTGGCCGCATATATCAGGGTCTGCCCGGGTCGGACGAGCTGATAAAAGATCGCGCGCCCGATCTTGCCCAGGATCACCTTCTCCTTGAAGTTGCGCGCCTCGCCCACAAGTATCCCGGCTGTCTGTGCCATGCCTTCAATGATCAAGCTCGCGGGCATGATTGGAAACGCTGGATAAAGATCGTGCAGGTGCTCCTCCGCCAGCGTTATGTTCTTCACGGCAGTAGCCGACTGCTTCGGCGTAAATTCGATGAACCTGTCGATCCAGATCCAGCGCATCTATTTCAATTTCGATTCCAGATATTTTACCAGGGTGTCAACGGTAAAGAGCGAATCAAGCTTGTCGACCCCAGGATTCTGGTCGAACGTGGTGAAATCGGAGTATGGCATCTTCTTTTTTAGCTCGGCAAGGCCCATCGGTGTCAACTTGCCCGCTTGAACATAGTCGGGATTTTCCATCAGCTTTTCATCCGGGACCAGGTCGCCCCGCGGAATGATAAATTTCCGGGTGGGGTCTGTGGTAAATGCTTTTTCCAGCCGAAAGACAATATCCAACACGTCCAGACTTTCAGCGCCCAAATCACCACGAATGGTGGAATTCGGCTTTACGTCCTCATCATCAACGCTGAGGGCATCAACAAGCACACTCTTGACCTTCTGGTAAATTTCGTCCCTCGACAATGCCATAGTTTTTTCCTTCCGGAGATTGAGAATGAATGGGGCTTTAGTAGCGCTCAGGCCAACGATACCCTTGAATTGTTTTGACGCTTGGCTGTTTCTGAGCTCCCCAATGCCAGTTCCGGCCAAAGAAGTGCCCAGCGGGCCCGGTGATGTTCAATGAGTTGTTGATCCACTTTCACCAGCGTCGGGTGTTGCTCGGCTAAATTGAAGTAGCGAAGCTCCAGCCGTGCCTGCACGGCCGTTTGATCATCAACTGTACCGACACATTTAAATAGCGCGTCGCCGATGGATTCTTTAATGAGTGCTACGTCCACGTTAAGCACCATGCCTGGTGTCACAAATCGGTTATATTTTACGTTTCGGGCTTCGCGCAAAATGGTCATAGAGCAGGCAAAGCCACGACGGTGGTGGAGCAACCAGCCGGCCGCCTGCGTTAACGCTTCGAGCATCATCACACCTGGGAACACCGGAAAAGTCGGAAAATGATCTGCGAGATATTCCTCGGCAAGGCTCACATGCCGAGCGGCGACGATGCGATCATGGCTAAGGGTGATGATTTTATCGAGGAGATTAAACTTCACAGGCGAACTCTAAAGGTTCCATCCTAGCGCTTCTTGCCGCCTCTTACCAATGTCTTAACAGCGCGGTCTATGACCTACGGCGGATGCAAGCCGACCCCGCAGCAATAAACGGCAGGTGGTATGTTAGCATTCGTCGGCCGACCGGCAGTTTTTATCGGTGGATTCTAAAGATTGCAAGGATTGCAAATCGATTCGCGAGCTTCGGAGAGACCTTAATGTTACGACCCGTTCATGTCTGTTGCGTTCTCTTGTGCATGGCACGCCTGGCACTCGGGGCCACACCGGAGTCGGTGAAGCTGCTTACAGATTTCGAGACGAGCAACCCTTTTGAAGGTGGGAAAATAGTACAGGAGCACGCGGCCGAGGGCGGAAGGGCGCTGCGCATTGACAAAGATTACGCCGGTTGGGCAGGCCCTCAGGACTGGACCGGATACGACTATCTCAAGGCGGATGTGTTCACCGACGCTCGCGTCCCGCTGCCGGTGACAATCGAGATTCGTGATCGACAAACGACTGGTTACTCAACGCGCGTCAACTACCAGACCATTATCCCTCCAGGGAAAAGCACGATCGTAGTGCCCCTTGATCAGCTTTACATGGGCGACAAATCGCGGCCAGGTCGAAGGCTCATGCTGGATGCAATCACCAAATTTTATTTCGCAATTGGTGAAAAGCCGCTGGCACCACTTTTTATCGACAACATTCGCCTGGAGCGCGATGTCGAATTCAGCAAGGCATTCTTCGAAGGGTTGCGTGCATTTGACCTCGGGCCGGACACTGGGCCGGTTATGCCCGGCTTCACACGGATTGATCCCGCAACCAGCTACTTTAAGGAGCGCGGGTATGGCCTCCTGCCCGGAACGCGCATCTGGCGCGCCGTGGACGCACTGCAGCCTGACCCGCTGTACCAGGATTTTCTTTGCATCGAGCGCGGCGGGATTGCCGTCGATGTACCCAACGGCAAATACCACGTCTTCATCAACCTAGATGGCCCCTCAGGCTATTGGGGAGATTATCAAACCTATCTCCATCGCCTGGTGATGGCTCAGGGAAAGGTAGTGATCGAAGACACCATGAACTTCGACACATTTCGGCAAAATTATTTCCGCTTCTGGAACACAGAAGATTTGCCGACTGATAACACCTTCGAAAAATATCAAGCCTCCAGATTCCAT
>JBBSFP010000320.1:0-3757 GCA_038238625.1 Tepidisphaerales bacterium | reverse complement strand
AATCGAACACGTTCCGACATCGACATGCGAAGTTCTCCCATCAGCCGGGTTTAACCCGGATCCAAGGGTGACACTTCTATTTGAGCTATGGGGTGACAGTTCTACCTGCGTACAACATGATCCCGCGACGGATTTTTGACAACCTCAACCTCCCCGTTACACTTCGGCCACTTGGTGGAGGAAGGCTCGCCGTGATGGGCAACGGATTTCCCTTTGAATCATCTGCAGTCAGGCATCGCGTGAAATTGAATCTCTCGGTTGTAATTTTAGCGTTGATAACGACATGGCCGGCACCGCCGACCGCACGCTCCGCGCCTACCACCGCGGCGGTGGTGACATCGGACCGCCGCAGCACACCCATTGCCCCCGAGCTTCGCGGGCGCATTGTCGAAGACATCCAGATCACCGGGAATACTCAGGTTTCCACCGCCGTCATTCGTAACTACATCCGCACAACGGTCGGCCAACCACTCGACCCCGCCACGGTGGAAGAGGATTATCAGCGAATCTTCAGCCTCAAGAAATTCGCCAACGTTGAAGCCCGGGTGGAGCGAACATCCACCGGTGTGATTGTCGATTTTCACATCACTGAGCACAAGCAGATTCGTGAAATCCGTTTTGTGGGCAACACGCACGCTGAAGCCGGTACGCTTCTTGACGTGATTGACCTCAAGGCGGGGGAGGCGATCGACCACTTCCGAATTAACCTCGCCAAGCTCGCCATCGAACGTTACTACCGCGATCACAATTACACCTACGCGCACGTCAATATCGCATCGCAGGCGCTCGAGGAGCGAGGCATCGTGCTCTTCAACATCACCGAAGGCCCGAATATTCGAGTTCGCAACGTCGCGATGGTGGGGGCAAAGTCGTTCACCGCAGACAAACTAAAAGATCAAATCAAAACCTCGTCGTGGGTCTGGATTTTTCGTCGGGGAAAACTCGATCTGGACCAGTTGGAAGATGACATCGGTTCCATCCGCCGCTTCTACGAGCAGCATGGCTTTTTCGATGTGCGCGTGGGGCGCAAACTTCTTTTTTCGGCCAACCAGGGGGAAGTGGAAGTACAGTTTCTAATCGATGAAGGGCGACGTTATACCGTCAATCACATTAGCTTCGTCAACAATCATGCCTTGTCTGAAGCAGAACTTCGCCGCAATCTGAAACTTGTCGAAGGCATGCCATATAACCTCGACATCGTTCGTCGAGACGTGCGGCAGATGGTCAAGGCGTACAGCCCGCTTGGATTTATCTATTTGCCGCGCAGCTCGGCTCCGGAGTATTTGCGAATTGACCCGCGCACGCGCTTCTACGAAGACGCCGGCAAAGTGGATCTGGTTTACAACATCAACGAAGGGCACACCTTCCATGTGGGGCGCGTTCTAGTCAAGGGAAACAGCAAGACACAGGACGTTGTCTGGCTTCGCTTGTTGCGGGTAAATCCGGGGCAACTGTACAACTCCTACGAACTTGAGCAGGCCGCCGATCGTATGAAGGGCACATCGCTCATCAGCAGCGTGACGATCACGCCGATTGGCGATGATCCGAACGTGCGTGATGTGCTGGTGGAGGTGCAGGAGACGCAGACAGCTTTTATTTTATTTGGTGCCGGCGTGACCAGCAGTCTGGGCGTGTTGGGCAACATTAGCTACGAACAACGAAACTTCGATATCAGCAATGTTCCGGGCAGCTTTCGGGAATTATTCAGCCGTAATGCTTTCACGGGGCGCGGGCAATATTTCAAGGTCGTCTTCGAGCCCGGCACGCAGCTGACCCAGGGCCGCGTGATTTTTGATGAGCCCTGGCTTTTTGACCAGCCGTACAGTCTGCACACCGACACGTTCTATTCGACTGTGGATCGCGAGCATTACTACGAAGGCCGATTTGGTGAACGGCTGTCGATCGGCAAACAATTCAACAATTACAACGTTCTTCGTTTAAATCTGCGCGCCGAGCAGGTCGAAATCAACCACATCGATAATCGACAAAACCGAGCTTTCGAGATTTTGCAGCTAGCGGGTCACAGCAACATTACCGGGGCGGGTCTTGATTACCGGCGTGATACCAGTGATTCGACAATCCTGCCTTCAAAAGGCACCAAATTTGACGTGAGCTACGAATACGCCGGGGCGTTTGGCGGTGATTACCATTTCAACAAGGTCGAGGCGTCATTCAGCTTGTATCAGCTCATTCGCGAGGATCTGCTTGATCGCAAAACCACCCTTACCTGGCGCCTTAATAGCGGGTATATCTGGGGCGGTCGGTCGCCATTTTTTGAACGGTTTTATGCCGGTGGCCTTGGTTCGGTTCGTGGGTTTCGCTACCGGGGTATCAGCCCGCGCTCGGGCATCGACGACGATCCGATCGGTGGCAATTTCACCATCACCGGTGGTGTAGAACTGAATTTTCCGATCTATCAGGAACTCCTGCGCGGCGTAGTCTTTGCGGACGCCGGTACTGTCGAAAACAATGCGCGCTTCGGTACGATCAGGACGAGCATTGGCGCGGGCGTTCGCGTGACCTTGCCGATTTTTGGTCAGATTCCGTTAGCGCTGGACTTTGGTTTCCCCCTCACCAAAGATCGACGCGACGATACCCGCATCGTCAGTTTCCAATTGGGGTTTGGCAGCTAAGCTAGCCGCATTTATTTGAAAGGATTCATATGCCGTTGATCTCAACTATTACCCGCCGTATTCCCCTCTGGGTGCTCATTGTCGGTGCGCTGAGCACGGGGATTGCGCCCACGGCCGCGCACGCCGAGGACCCGCAGACGCGCATGACTGTCGTGAACATCGACAAAGTGCTGTCTGAAATGAACGAGCGCAAAGAAGTGCAGGAGAAGTTTAAAACCGAGCAGGAAAAATCCGACCAGGAAGCGCACTCCAAGGAAGCTGAAGTTCAGCAACTTCAGGCAAAGTGTGCTCAATTTAAGGATGGCACCGAAGAGTTGCGCAAGGCACAGCAGGAGCTCCTCGAAGCGAATTTGAAATACCGCGTGTGGGCCGAGCTGATGACCGCTGAATTCGCTCGGAAACACAAGCAGCAGATGATGGACCTCTTCAAAAAGATTCAGATTGCAGTGGCGGAAGTGGCTCAGAAGCATGGGGCGGACGTGGTACTCGCCGATCGTCCCACAGACCTTCCCGATTCGGAAAAAATGAATGCCGATGAAGTGCGTGGGTTCATCGCTTCGCGGAATGTTTTGTTTCGCGCCGCGAAGGTGGATATCACGGACGAGGTAATCAACACGCTTAATGCGCGCTTCGCCAAGCCAGCGAAATAGAGGCAGGCCGCCTAATCTGATCACACATGCCCAGCCATTCGCTTGTTGAAATCGCGCGCCTGCTTGGAATCACTCCGCCTCCCGGCGCCGAGAGCGTCGTCATCATGGGGGTTGCGCCGCTGCACGAAGCGGGCGCAGGGGATCTGTCCATATTTTCCGCCGAGCAATACCGCCCCGCTTTTGCAGCCACTGCGGCTGCTGCGGTGTTAGTCGATCAGTCGGTGAATACTGATATTGATGGAACGACGCCGGTGCTGGTCGTCAAAAATGCCGACAGCGCGCTGGCGCAGGTGTTGACGCTTTTCGCGGCCGTGCCGCGGCCACCAGTGGGCGTGGATCGGACGGCGAATGTGGCTGATGATGCGACGCTTTCTTCGGAAGTGCGCATCGGGCCCAACGTGCAGATCGGCCATCGCTCAAGCATCGGTAAGGGATGCGTGCTATACGCAGGGGTTTTCATCGGTGATGATGTTT
>JBBSFP010000319.1:0-3758 GCA_038238625.1 Tepidisphaerales bacterium | reverse complement strand
GGAACGCCGCCGCCACCGCACCGTCGACGACTCGATGATCGGATGAGAGGGTGACGCTGAGGATGTGCCTTGCGGCGATGGTGTCATCGCGCACCACGGCGCGTTTGCTGGCGGCACCCACCGCCAGAATTGCGACTTCGGGTGGATTGATGATGGCGGTGAATTCACGGATGCCGTAGGCACCCAGGTTGCTTACGGTGAAGGTCGCGCCGGAAAGTTCGTCCTGTTTCAGCCGCTGCGCGCGGGCACGGTCGATGAGGTCAGCGCTTCGCTCGCGAATTTCACGCAGCCCCATCTGGCTGATCCCCCGAAGCACGGGGACGATCAACCCGTTCTCCAACGCGACCGCCATCCCCAGGCTGACATCAGCATGCTCGGTGACATGCGTGCCATCAAAGGTGGCATTGAGAATCGGATGACGCAGCAGCGCGGCAACGACGCCCTTGGCAATCAGATCGCCCAGTGACAGCTTCACATTATCGCTTTTGAGCTGGTCATTGAGCCGGGCACGCAGCTGCATCAGGTCGTCGACATCAATGTCGGTGGTTTCATAGTAGTGCGGCAACACCTGCTTGGATTGCTGCAGCCGCTTGGCGATGACCAGGCGCATTTTAGAAAGTTCCACGACACGATCCTCGCCGTCACGACTGGAAGCATTTCCGCCCGATTTTACGGCAGTCGGTGCCGGGCGCGGGCCGGTGGTGGTTCGGAAGTTTTCAATATCGGCTTCGATGATGCGGCCATTGGGGCCGCTCCCGCGCACCGATGCAAGATCGATTCCGCGGCTGGCGGCCACGCGCCGCGCTACCGGCGAAGCCATGATCCGATGGCTCTCATCAGGCCCAGTCGCCAGCGGTGGAACTGCAGTCGGCGCCTGCCGGGTGGCACCATGCCCCACATCGGCCCGCTCGTGCATCTCACCTGAGCTCGCGTCTTCTAATGTTGTTGTGCTTGTATCCGATGAATCCGCCTGCAGCTCCCGCTGCGCGGTTCCGGCAGTCTTGCTGGAGCCCTGGGCTTTTTCGGCGGGTGCGGCAGCCGTCGCGGCGCCACCTTTTTTAATGTCCCCGACTTTTTCGCCCGCTCCCGCCAACAGCGCCAGCACCGCGCCCACGGGGGCCTTTTGCCCCTCGGTCACCAGGATGTGCGCCAGTGTACCGCTTTCAAAGGCTTCCATTTCCATTGTTGCCTTATCGGTTTCCACCTCGGCGATCACTTCGCCTTGCTTAACCTTCTGGCCCTCGGATTTCCGCCATTTAATGAGGGTTCCTTCGGCCATCGTATCCGAGAGCTGCGGCATGGTGATTTCGATCGGCATTAAAAGTCAGTCCTTGAATGTTCAAACTTATCGGTAGCAGACTTCCTTCACCGCGGCAACGATCCGGTCGAGGCTGGGGATCATCGCCTCTTCCAGAAAGTGATTGAAGGGCACTGGGATTTCATCACTGTGAACATATTCGATCGGGGCATCGAGGTAATCGAAAACTGGCTTTTGCAGCTTCTGGATGATCCCCGAGCCCATCCCGCAATAGCCCCAATCCTCGTCCACGATCACACAGCGGTGGGTTTTTTTGATTGATTCAATCAACGTCGGTACATCGAGCGGACGCAACGTTCGCAAATCGATCAACTCCACATCTACGCCATGATCATCCACCAGCGCCTGGGCGGCATGGCGGACCACCCGCTGCAGTGGGCGACCATAGCTGATGAGCGTCACATCTTTGCCCGCACGTTCAATGTTGGCAACGCCCAGCGGCAGCGTGAAGTCGCCATCAGGCACCTCGCCGGCATCGTTGAGCATCTTTTCGGATTCTAAAAAGATCACTGGATCGTCGCAGCGGATCGAGCTTTTAAGCAACCCCTTGGCCTCGGCGGGAGTGCTGGGGCTGACGACGATCAGACCAGGGATCCGGGCATAAACGCTTTCCATGCGATGGCTGTGCGTGGCGGCCAACTGGTGCGCGATGCCGTTACCTCCACGGAAGGTCACCGGTACCTTGAACTGCCCACCCGACATGTAGCGAACATTCGCGGCGTTGTTCACCAGTTGATCGAGACAGACCAGCGTGAACGACCAGCTCATGAACTCAACGATGGGTCGCAGCCCCACCATTGCCGCGCCTACGCCAAGCCCGGAAAAACCCGACTCGCTGATCGGCGTGTCGATGATGCGGCGCGGACCAAAGCGCTCGAGCATTCCTTCAGACACCTTATATGCGCCGTTGTATTGCGCAACCTCTTCACCAATCAGGAAAACGCTGTCATCGCGCTCCATCTCTTCGATCATGGCGCCGCGGAGAGCTTGCCGAAATTGCATCACTGCCATAGCTATTCTTCGTTTGAAACTTGACTCGTTTAACGTGAAGCCTTACTCGGGAGAACAAATATTCAGGAAAACGATTATGCGGGTGATCGACTACTCGGGTTGGTATGGATATTCATGAGCCAGGATATCGGTGAAGCGATCTTCCAGTGGCGGATGCGGGTCAGCATCGGCCTGGCGCAGGGCATCGGCAATCTCAGTACGCACTTCTTCCTCCATGGTTTCAATCTGCTGTTCGTCGAGCAAACCCTTCTCGCGAAGGCGAAAACCATAGAGCGAAATCGGATCGCGCAGGCGGGCCTTTTCCATCTCCTCCCTGGAGCGGTATTTCATCGCATCCGACATCGAATGGCCACGGAATCGATAGGTGTTCGCGACCAGGTAGCTGGGGCCTTTGCCTTCGCGGGCATGCTCAACAGCGAGGCCAAATTCACGGATGACCGTATCCACATCGTTCCCGTCGACGTTGCGAGTCGGCATGTTGTAGCCGCTGCCACGCTGCGCCAGATCAACCACGGCGCTGGCGCGTTCCACCTGTGTACCCATGGCCACGCCATTGTTTTCGACGACAAAAATGACCGGCAACTTAAAGAGGCCGGCCAGGTTCAATGATTCATTGTGTGTCCCTTGATTGATTGCTCCATCACCCATGAAGCAGAAGGTGACACCGGCCGTTTTTTTATATTGCTGTGCGAAGGCAAACCCGATCCCCAGGGGGATTTGGCCACCCACGATGCCATGCCCGCCCATGTTGTGGGCCTCTGCATCAAAAAAATGCATCGACCCACCCTTGCCGCGCGAACACCCCGTGGATTTACCAAACAGCTCGGCCATTGCGACATGAGGTGACATGCCTAAAGCCAGGCTATGGCCATGGCAGCGGTACCCGTTGATCAGATAGTCACGGGTTTTATCGAACAGCGCAGCCGTCCCGATGGCGATCGCCTCCTGCCCGCTGTAGAGGTGGCAAAACCCGCCAATCTTCTGCCCCGGCTTGGTGTATTCCCGATACGTGACTTCTTCAAATTGCCGAATGAGCAGCATGGTGCGAAGGCGGTCGCGCTCCTGCTGGGCGGTGGCCTGCTGGGGGCTGGGCTGCTGAGGGGTGGATTGTGCCGGAGAAGTGGGCTTAGTCGCCCCATTGTCTCGCGGCTGCCCTATTTCCGCATCCTTGGCGGATTTGAGCGTCGCTCCGGGGGGTATGCGCTGCACTTCATTGGCTACGGCCATGCATGCTCCGAAAGATGACGGGAACTCCAGTCGTAGTGTAGTGAAATTTCCCGTCGCATCAATCGCATGCAGCATATCTCCCGCCGGATCTTTCCACACCTTCCATTTACCCCGCTGTCGTAACGCAATAGAACTGACCTCACTTCTAACGCAATAGAACTGTCCTCTGGTCCTGCTCCGGCCGCAAGGGCTGAGGAGCCGT
>JBBSFP010000318.1:0-3763 GCA_038238625.1 Tepidisphaerales bacterium | reverse complement strand
AGAGAAACATGTTGTATCCATAACTGTTGGGCCAATCGGGAACCGACATGCCGGCACCGTGGCTGGTGACCAGTCCGCCCAGGAAAATCAGGGGGAAGATTGCTACCACGGTTAGAAAAGCCAGAACGTGTAGCGGCCGGGAATAGCGCCCCGGCGTGATTGTTCGCGCGTCCAGATATTCCAGGGTGTGGATTTGTGAAACGGGCATGAAACAACCTGAAAAATGTGCGGCCGTCACACGCGGGAGTCGCCGATTGTATCCAGGGAGTGAACAAGGATATCGGCAGTATGATGCGGTTTTTTGACGCAGTGAGTTCCGATAATGGCAGGACCTGTTTCAAGAACGTTCGTCAGGTCCGTCCTTAACGAAAAAAACGCCTGCATTGGTAAACGCGCTGCGGACATGCGCCGATGTCAGGGATGTCTGAACGAAGGGAAAATCCTATGCGCCTTGTATGCGTAATGAATCCAACGACCATCAATCGTTTCCTGTTGCTCACGCTGGGTGTCAGCGCGGCCCTGTCCGGCTGTATGGAAAACACGCAATCCAAAAGCAGCGGCATCGGATTCAAGGGCAATGATGTGCGCGGTGGACAAACCGTGCAGCATCAGTTTGAACTAAGCGAAGATCCACCGGTTAAGTCAGAAACGCACTTTGCGGCAGGCAGATTAGCCGAGAGCCAGGATGATCTGGCGCGGGCCGTTACCCAGTATGAATCGGCCCTGCACATTGATCCGCATCATCGGGATGCTGAGTATCGCCTGGCCGTAGTACAGGCCAAGCTTAAGCATTTCCCCGAGGCAATTATCGCCTGGAAAGAGTACATCAAAATGACCGGGGAAGACGCCACTGGCTACAGCAACCTGGGGTTCTGTTACGAACTTTCGGGACAAATGGATGAAGCCGAGGCGGCCTACAAAAAGGGAATCAGTCGTGATGGGAAAAACAACCCATGCCGCGTGAACTACGGACTGATGCTGGTCCGACTGAGCCGAATGAGCGAAGGGGTGGTGCAATTGCAAACCGTGCTCAGCCCGGCGGAAGTGCATTACAACATAGCCAGTGTATATGAACGACAGGGCAATAAGGAAGCGGCCCGGGTGGAATATCAGAAGGCACTGAAGGCCGACCCGAAATTTGATGATGCGGCAGTGCGAATGTCAGAATTGCGCTGATTGAAGCTGCGTAGCGAGCCTGGCCCCGGGGCTATAATAGCCGGCGAGGGGCGTTACATGTCGGGGCAATAACCGATCATGTGTGGAATTCGTTGGGTCCCGCGACGAGCTGGCGCTCAGCGCCGGCGGCGTCCACGAAGTTAGCTTCCATGCCCTCGGGAAGATCGACGCGCACCGCCCACTGGTCATCCCCCGCGCGTTCCCATTCGACATGAATATTGCCCAGAGGTGTTGGAACTACGCCGCGTGCGAAATCAACACCGGCGGGCTTGGGAGCGATGCGGACCTTCTGCCATCCCGGTGCTACTGAACGCACTCCCAACACGATTTGCATGAGCAAATACAAGGGTGATGACGACCATGCGTGGCAAAAACTGCCGCGCGTGGTGGTGAAATTTTCCCAGAAAGTAACAGCATTCCGATCGAGAAAAGAGCCCCATTTATCACGAATAATACCGATGGCGGCGGCTTCGTTACCCGTCTTGATCAACGCTTCAAGCACATAAGCATAGAAAAAACTCGAAGCGGTGATGACTTTTCCGGCGCGGCGGGCACGGGCTGGTTTGATCAGGTAGTCGCGAGCGAGGGCGGCGTGGGTGTCGGGTTTCAGATCCAAGAGGATCGCCAGCGCGTGCATATGCTGCGAGGTCGATTCCAGCAATTTCGCAGCCGATACATCATAGCCATCACGCCAATGCTGGGCAGTCTCATCCCAGAAATATTTGATACATCCACCGGCCACCACTTCTGAATGGGCTCCATAGCGATCGGCCGCCTGTGTGTCGCCACCGATGCGGCAAAGTTCAGCTGCCCAGCGCAGGGCCTGTAGATACATGAGGTTCAGCACCCCGCTGAGATCCCCCTTGGGCAAGGGAACCCAATCAAGGAAAACCCACCATCCATCGAAGCGCCCGACCAGGCCATCCACTAGCTCATGCTCGGCGAAGAATTCGAATAACCGGTGCAGGGTGGGCAAACATGCGCGAATGAGATCGGTACGACCCGTGTGCTGATAATCATCCCAGAGGGTCCCGACCCATGTGAGCATAAAGTCCGGCAGGCGGTGCATGGGTGAGTCGGCGGGGGGGTGCGCGTGCAGCGACCCATCGGTGCCCTGAGACTGGGCCACTTGGCGAATTCCGCGTTGTAAAACGGTGACATCGCCGAAGGCATGGGCAGTCACGCGGCCCTGCACCCGAGCATCGCCCCACCATTGGGCTTGTTCGCGCCAAGGGCAGTCAACAAAGGCGTCGAACAGACAATTTCGCTGGGTCTCTCGCGCGATTGACCATATTTTACTCAGTTGGGCATCGCTGCATTCAAACGTGCCGACATCTTCTATCGCAGCATGCACTTGCCGCACGGCAACGGCTCGTATCTGCAGCGGCTTTTGTACATTTCGAAAAATCACCGCAACGTAACGCATCCCCACGTAATGAAACGTCTCCCATTTCTGGCTCCCAGGGCGGCAGCGATATCGGGTGGCGGTGGCTTCTTCGCAACCGATCTTATCCGTGGAAGTGACAATCAACGGGAACTGGGTCTTGTCCAGCTCTTCGCCGTAGATGATATCGATGATTTCGTCGCCGGACGCGTCGGCAATGTCGAGGATAAAATGCCCGGTTCGATAGGCCCCCAGATCAAGCACGGCCGCGATGAACTGCGAATCATCTGCAACCGCCACGGTGGTCACCCCATCGTCTGCTTGCAGCATCGCCTGGGCATTTTCGAGAACTGAAAGTTTCTCACGCTTACGTGTTTCCTGGAGGGGCAGGTGATACACGTCTTCTGAAATTTTGTAGCCGCGCGCATTCTCGCCGGTGAACTGTGCCACCACCTGCGTGAAAAACTCCATGTGGTCCGCCAGCAATGGGATGGAGCGTGTTTCCATGGTTAGCCAGGGATGCATGCCAACCGGGCCCAGGCGAAAGACCGGCGACCAACCGTTTTGTTCAGTGGCATCGTATGCGGGAAGCATCCAGTCGGTCGGATCCGCATCCGCATCGAAATGTTCCTGAAACCCCATTTGCAAACTCATGCGAACGACTTCTCGCCGCCATCCCAGGGCAGGACGACTGACCCATCCATCGGGCGTGCTGAGGGAAATCGGTTCTTGCGCGTCTTCTCCGCTTAAATCAATCTGGCCATCCAGCAAAAACCCGCTGATGTCGCGGAATTGCGAATAGAATGTCGGTACACCATATTCATGGCAAATGGCACCTAATGTGTTGAGCCCTTCCTGGAGAAGGTTGGTCAAGTCAAGCGTGTCGTAACTTTGGAAGCGGGGAAACGACCGGGCCGGGCCATGATGCACGCGGGTGCCATTAACGTATAGCGTGTATCTTGCCTGCGCTGAAACGCGCACGATCGCTTCTCGCGGCTTGCTGGGGAGGGTGACAGTTTTGCGAAAGTATGCGAAATAATTCCAGGGCCGGGTGAGGTGTTTGCGTGTCCAAACCCACTGCCCGGACCACGCGGCAACGGGATGGACAGAACGCGTACTCTTGGCACCCATTTCGACCAGTGCCGGTGCTGCGTCAGGTTGGGAAATTGTAACGAGTGATTTACTCAAGGGCGGTACATACTT
>JBBSFP010000317.1:0-3763 GCA_038238625.1 Tepidisphaerales bacterium | reverse complement strand
CGGGCTGCGCAATGCAATGGCCGGCGAACTGCTGGAATTCGAAGGCGGGGCCATGGGACAGGTGTTTAACCTCGAAGAAGACTCGGTGGGCGCGGTCATCTTTGGAAATTACCTGGAGATCAAAGAAGGTGAACAGGTGAAGGCCACCAGCCGTCTGCTGGAAGTGCCGGTGGGTGAGGAAGTGGTTGGGCGGGTGGTGAACCCGCTGGGTCAACCGCTGGATGGCGGCGCTCCGATCAACACCACTGAGACTCGCAAGCTGGATATCGTGGCCCCGGGGATTGCAGAGCGCCAGCCCGTCAGTGAGCCGCTGCAGACCGGAATCAAGGCAATCGACAGCATGATTCCCATCGGGCGCGGCCAGCGCGAGCTGATCATTGGTGACCGCAAAACCGGCAAAACCGCCATCGCCATTGACACGATTATCAACCAAAAAGGCAAAGGGGTGAAGTGTTTTTATGTGGCGATCGGTCAGAAGGAATCCACCACGGCGGCAATTGTCGAAGTGCTTCGAGCCAACGGTGCGATGGAATACACCACCATCGTTATCGCCAGCGCCGCAGACCCGGCACCGCTGCAGTACATCGCCCCCTACGCGGGCTGCGCGATGGCAGAGTATTTCATGTGGAAGGGGCAGGCCACCCTTTGTGTTTATGACGATCTGACCAAGCAGGCGGCGGCCTATCGGCAACTCTCGCTGCTCCTGCGCCGCCCGCCCGGGCGCGAAGCGTATCCCGGTGACGTGTTCTATCTGCACAGCCGCCTGTTGGAACGCGCCGTAAAACTCTCAAAAGCCAATGGTGGGGGCTCGCTCACCGCCCTGCCCATCATCGAAACGCAGGAAGGCGAAGTGTCGGCATATATCCCGACCAATGTTATTTCCATCACTGATGGCCAGATCTACCTGGAACCCGACCTGTTCTTTGCTGGTGTTCGTCCCGCCGTGAATGTCGGTATCAGTGTCAGCCGCGTGGGCGGTAACGCGCAAACCAAGGCCATGAAGAAAATTGCCGGTTCGCTCAAGCTGGATTTGGCAGCCTACCGCGAGTTGGAAGCGTTCGCACAGCTGGGTACTGAGCTCGATAAGGCCACGCAAAAGCAGTTGGATCGCGGCGCCCGCCTCGTGGAATTGCTGAAGCAGCCGCAGTACAAGCCGATGGACGGCGAGCAGGAAGTCATGGTGGTCTACGCGGGTACACAGGGTTTTCTGGATGATGTGCGGGTCGACCGCGTGCAACAATTCCAGAATGCGTTTTTGGAGTATGTCAATTCATCGAACCGGGGGTTGATGG
This sequence comes from Tepidisphaerales bacterium, assembly GCA_038238625.1. GTDB lineage: Bacteria > Planctomycetota > Phycisphaerae > Tepidisphaerales > Tepidisphaeraceae > JBBSFP01. The sequence goes on along the minus strand of JBBSFP010000317.1, from coordinate 2,471 downwards.
AAACGCTCAAAGACAAAAAGGAACTCACTTCTGAGATCGAAGGGCAACTCAAGCAAGCCTTAAACGACTTCAAATCCAAGGTATGGAAAAAGTAAATCGGGTGGGCGCATATCCTTTTTTGCACCTTGCGGCATGGGGACATGGGTTATTGGCCGCCGGGATATTTATTTTGAGATTAGTGCGAACTTCGGGTTCCCAAGTTGCGTAATGAAAAACGGCGGACAGGCAAGGTTCAAGAAGCTTAATTTGATTAAGGACTTCCTAAGACTATAATTGCTTGTTGTCAAAATGGTCGCAACGTGGGTACGCTGCGGTTGTACATTTCTTTAGTGGTTGCACTTCTTTTTACCGTCGCCGTTCGCCCATCTTCACGTCTGGTCGTCCGTTATCGGTAGTCAAAAAACCCTGTTCAGCAATTTTTGCCCGCAGAGGTTGTATATAGATGAAGGAGTTTCACATCTATGAGTATGGCTGAATTTTCCAATGACCTGAGCCCCGAGGTTCCGAACCTGCCCAAAGCCCTCTTTGGGTTTGACGTGATCGACTCGATTGGTGAGGGGGCTGGCAGCACTATTTATGCCGTTACCAACCCAAGCACATCCCAGATTTACGCGCTCAAACACGTAGTGCGTCTCGATGAAAAAGCCGGGCGCTTTTTTGAACAACTCGAAGCGGAGTTTGAAGTCAGCAAAAACTTTCGGCATCCGAACCTGCGTCGCGCGTTCGACCTGAAGGTCAATCGCAGTCTGCTTCGCAAGGTAACCGATGCGGCACTGATCATGGAATTATTTGATGGGACCCCACTGGATCACCGCCTGCCCAATACCACCGCCGGGGTGGTTCGGGTCTTTATCCACGTCGCTGAGGCGCTGCAGGCTTTGCACCATTTGGGGTATGTGCACTGTGATTTGAAACCCAACAACATCTTGGTCGGTGCCGATCAAACGGTGAAGGTGATCGACTTTGGTCAGACCTGCCGCATTGGAAGGGTGAAGCCGCGTATTCAGGGCACTCCTGATTTTATTTCGCCCGAGCAGGTGAAATGTGAGCCGGTGACGGTGAAGACCGACGTTTTTAATTTTGGTGCGACGCTTTACTGGGCGCTATGCGGCCGCAAAATTCCGACGCTGTACACCCTGCAAAAGGGTGACAACAGTTTCCTGATGGATTCAAAAATCCCCACTCCCATTGAGTTGTCGCCCAACGTGACCGAACCCCTGTCTAACCTGACGATGGATTGCGTTCGGACCAATCCCGCCAAGCGCCCCAACGACATGGCGGAAGTGGCGCGGCGATTGGAAACGATGGAGCATGCGCTGCTGCGTAACTCACGTTCATCGCAGCGCGCTCCGGCCCATTAAACAGGACTCAAGCCTACTCAAACAACGGCATCTGTTTGCTGTTTTCTACCACCGATTCCAGCTCTCCATCGGCCAATCGAGTTACGATGCGCTCGCCCTCCCGCACCTGACCCGCGGCGCGAAGGGTCTGGCCGGTTTTTTTAATTGAAGTGATGGAGTACCCCCGCCGCAGAACCGCCGTCGGTGACACGGCATTGAGATGCCCATCCAAGGCCGCGACGCGTGCCCTTCGGCGTTGCAACTCGTTGGCCTGGGCCCGCTGTAATCGTGAGCTCAGCGCGATGAGCCGTTGTTTTTCCAGAACGATTCGATGACGTGGGTGGGATTGGTGCCAGCGCAGGGTGGCGTTCTGCAGGCGTTGACGGGTGATCTGCTGAAAGCGCAGAATCACCACAGAAAGGGCTCGCTGGCGGTCATCAAGAAGTTGCCGCAGCAGGTTGATGCGATCCACGGGTTTTCGAAAGAGATCACTACGCTCAACGATCTGCAATCGTTGCCGCGCATGCTGCAATCGCTGCCCTGCCGATAGCTTTAGTCGCTGAGTGATTCGAGCGAGTTGCTGTGGCACTTGTCGCCAATGCTGGATGGCCACCTGCGCGGCCTCGGTCGGGGTGTGTGCATGGTAGTCAGCCACCAAGTCAGCAATCGAGGTATCCGTTTCATGGCCGATCCCGGTGATGATGGGGAGCCGGCTGCCCGCCATCGCGCGCGCCAGGATCTCCTGGTTGAATTCCCACAGGTCTTCCATGGATCCCCCCCCGCGTCCCAGCACGACCAGGTCGATCCCTAGAGTGTCATCGACCTGCAGGTGCGCAAGCGCATTGGCCATCTGGGTGGCGGCACCTTTGCCCTGCACCGGAACGTGATAGACAGATATTTTGAGCCACGCATGCCGCCGTAAGATTTTGAGCATGTCCTGCACGGCGGCCGTGTGGCGGCTGGTGAGCAGGCAGATATGGCGCGGATAGGCGGGGAGCGGTTTTTTCCGATCAGGCGCGAAGAGCCCTTCCTTCTGCAGCAGCGCCTGCATCTGCCGAAACGCAAGCTCCAGCGCCCCCTGGCCCACGGGGTCCATGGCGGTGGCGTAGAGTTGATAGCGCCCCTGCCGTG
>JBBSFP010000316.1:0-3774 GCA_038238625.1 Tepidisphaerales bacterium | reverse complement strand
TCCTCCCCAGAACATCACCAGACACGGCGGCTCGGACATGATGATGAAGGCGTTGATGAAGACCCAGTAGCTCAGCGCTGCCGCCAGCGTGGCTGCCAGCGCCAGCTTTTGCCCGATCCAGCGCGATAGGGTCAGGTAACACAGCACATGGGCGATGAGCATCAACACGATGCACAAGGCCTGCAGCGTGCCGATTCCCCCCCCCAGTTTCATCACCCCCGCAAACAGCAACGGCGTGAGCGGCGGGACCAGGCGGTGCGGCTCCCCCATGTAGGTGAACCCATGCCCCTCCGCCAGCGCCCGCGCCAGCGCCAGGTAAAGCGAACTGTCCGATAGCGGGTACCACCACCGCCCCCATAGTAGCGCGTACATCAGCCCCACCAGGGTGGCGGATGCGACCAGCCACCACCCCGGCACGCGATCAGCGGGCGCAGATTCGATCGCCAGTGGATCGGGATTCAACACGGTCATGGTGTTTTCAGCCCCTCGATGGGTAAACACGCTTCGGTTTTCATCCGCGCCATGCGGCGGGCCAGGTATCCACTGAGCAGGGGGGTGATCAAAAACACTACGATGACCGCCATCGCGCGAAACAGTGCGCTGGCGGCAAAACCGATGCCCGGCGGTACGTTAAGCAGCCGCGCCGTAAGCTCGGCGGCACCCTGCTCCACGCCGATGTTTCCGGGGGTCAGGTTGATGATTCCGCTGGCCATGAGCATGAGTCCCATCATCCACGCTACCGCCCAGGTGACGCCGCGCCCATCGGGTAAGGCCTGGCAAGCCAGGTATAAACCGGTGGCGGTAAGGCCGACCAGTGCCACCTGCAGCAGGATGATCCCGATCAGCAGGCGCTTGCCACGCAGCAGATTCAAGCCCTGCCCAAAGGCGCGCAGCGGGCGTGGCAGGGGTACCCATTTCACCAGGGGTGTAAACATCAGCACCGAAAGTGCCAGCGCGCTAAAGACCAGCCACAGTTGCCATGGTGCGGGCCGATCGGCCAAAGCCATCACGCCCAAACCGCCTAGCCCCAGGATTCCCGAAATCGCCAGCGAAGAAACATAGGTGACGACCACGCTGGCTGCATAGGATGCCCAGGGCAATTGCCGCGCGTTTTTGAGATAGACCCCGCGCGCCATCGCGCCGGCCTGTGGGACGGGCAGATAATTTCCAAAGGCATTGACCGTCGCCAGGGCAAAGCACTCGATGATCCCCAGGCGCACGCCGAATTCAGCAGCGAGGATCCGACCGATCGCACCATTGACCCCCAGGCTCGCCAGCGGCACCATCAGCATGGGCAGGGTGTAGCGCTCGTCAAAACCCAGCAGCGTTTTTTTAAGCGTGCCCCACGTCGCCCACACATACCATGCCGCGCCCGCAAGAATCAGCATCACGAGAATGTTTCGCAGCCCACGCGGCATAGGGAACTCATCACAAGCCAGGCTTGCGCGCCAACACCGCGATGCGATAGATCGCCAACTGCCTGAGCCCCGGCACCCGCTTTAGGGCGCGCTCGAATACGTTGAAGATCGGGATCATTGACACCGGCTCCAGGCTCTTGATCACCTCAAAACCGCTGGCATGCAGGGAGCTTAAAATCGGCTCGATGGGGCGAAGACCGGTATGGGTGGAATCCTGTTTTAATACGCCGCTGGCTTTTAACCGCTCGATCCAATGCCTGGGGTTTGGTGTATAGACGAAGTACAGCCCGCCCGGCATGAGCAGGCGAAACGCTTCGGCAAAGATGTCGCGCATCACGTCCGCGCCGCAGTGTTCGATGACATCCACCGAACACGCCTTATCGAACGATTGATCTGTCAGGTGGGTACACCGGCTGGCATCGCACACGCGGAAGGTAGCGAGGGGATAGGGGGCGTTGATGACCCGGGCTGCGTCGATTGCCTTTTCTGAAAGGTCCACGCCGTGCACTTCGACGCCCTTTTCGGCCAGGTAATGGGTCACCGCGCCGGCACCGCAGCCCAGGTCCACGATGCGTTCTGCCGCGCGCGGATGCAGGCATTGTTCAACCCATCCCAGCCGCCATCGGTGGCTGGCACGCTGCTCGTTGTCCACCAATGTCTGGTAATAGGCTGCATCGTATTTCCCGTAGGCATAATCCTTATCGAAGCGTTGCCCCGGCAACGGCGCTCCTGCGGGATCGGTGCTGGAACCGCTTTGGGTCATGGGCGCAGCATACCGCGCGATCCGGAGCAAGTGAATTTCACCCCGGCAGGCCACGGGCTGCACCCATAGAGTGCCGCCGGTGCCCCCGCCCCGCCGTTACGCGAGCAAGGGTTTTCAGCCAGTGCGGGCACTGGCTGCACAGCTAAACCATCGGCGGCGCTTCATTCATGGAATCCGTTACACTGGCCATCGCCATGAATCCCCAGGCGATCATGCTGCGTGCGGTCGAGCACTTCCGAGCGGGGCGGCATGCGGATGCCGAAGAATCGGCGCGGCAGGTGCTCCTGCAGCAGCCCGATCATGCCGAAGCAATGCACCTGCTGGGGGTGCTGGCGCTGCATCATGCCCAGCCAGCGCTCGCAGAAACGTTGATCCAACAATCGCTGGCGATCTTGCCCGACGTCGCGGAGGCATGGCGTAACCTGGGCCTGGCGTCCGGACAGCAGGGAAACTGGCCCCAGGCAGCAGCGGCATTTCAGCACGCCGCGGCACTGGGTGGTCCCGGCGAATTCGAGTCGCTCGATGGGTGGGGATATGCGCTCATTGAAACACACCAGGCGAAGCAGGCGATCACTGTTTTGCAGCGGGCTTTGAAGCTCCGCCCGCAGGCCGCCCCCACCTGGACGCGCCTGGCGCTGGCCCTGATCCGTGACGGAAAATTGGACGAGGCACAGCTGCCCATCAACGAAGCACTCCGGCTGGGGGGGGATGATGTTCACGCCCATTACGCAATGGGCATTGTCTTTTCCTTACGCGGGGAGGTTCACCAGGCGATTGATGCGCTTGAACAAGCCCGGCAGCTTGCACCCGACAATGCAAAGGTGCTCAGCTCATTGGGCACCGAGCTGGAAAAGCTGGATCGGGTGGAGGAATCGTTGGCGTGCCATCGCCACGCATTGGATTTGATGCGGGCGTTGCAACCGCGCGCTCCGGAGGTGGAGGCGGGGGTATATGTGAATTATGCCAACGCGCTGAAAGATCGCGGGCAGCCCCAAACCGTGGTGGATTGTTATCGCAAAGCACTGGCGTTGAATCCGGCGAGCGCTGAGGCGCAGACCGGGCTTTTGATGACCCTGCATCGATCGCCGGACGTCAGCCCGGTGGAAATTCGCGATGCCCACGTGGCCTGGGGACGGGCGCATGCCGACCCACTGACGGCCGTTGCGTTGCCACATCACAACGCGCGTGAACCCGGGCGGCGGCTGCGCATCGGGTACCTGTCTGGTGATTTTTGCCAGCATCCCATCGCTCATTTTATCGAGCCGGTGTTGCGCCATCATGATCGCAGTGCGTTTGAAGTATTCTGTTTTTCGGCCCATCCCAAACACGATGAGGTGACGGCGCGATTGCATGGCTACGCTGATCAGTGGCGTGAACTTTTTGGAATTGATGACGATGCGCTAGCGGGCTATGTGCGCGGAGATGGGATCGACCTGCTGATCGACCTGTCAGGGCACACGGCCCATCACCGCCTGCCGCTGCTGGCGCGCAAACCGGCCCCGTTGCAGCTCACATGGCTGGGGTATCAAAACACACTGGGGATGAAGGCGATTGATTATCGCATCACCGATGGCATCTGCGATCCGCCGGGCC
>JBBSFP010000315.1:0-3795 GCA_038238625.1 Tepidisphaerales bacterium | reverse complement strand
CGCCCCGCACCAGCGGCACCATGCCCCAGCAGGGTGGATGCGGCCTCGCTCACGTTCGAGAGGGTTGCCGACAACCCCCAGGTGCGTAACTTGGGTTGAAATCGTCGCAGCCGCGCCAGGGCCAGTTCGGTCTGCACGCCGCGTTTTGACCCCATCAATTCATGCCATTCATCGACGACAACGCAGCGCAGCGAATCAAAGCGATTGGGCGCATCCACATAGGAAATCAACAGCGAAACACTCTCGGGAGTGGTGACCAACACTGTGGGCAAACGATCGCGCTGGCGCTTGCGCACGGATGCGGAAGTATCGGAGGTGCGCAGCTCGATTGACCAATTCAGCCCCAGCCCGGCCATCGCCGTCTTCAACGCCTCCACCGCATCGGCGGCCAGTGCACGCAGGGGCGTGATCCAGATCATCACCAGCGGTGGCGGTTTTTTTGGGTCGACGTCCCCTGCATCAATTGCCTCAATTGCCGGCCCCAGCGCTGCCGCCAGCGTCTTTCCCACACCCGTGGGCGCCTGAATCAATCCACTTTCGCCTGAAAGGTAGCTTTTCCAGGCTTCGCGTTGGAAAGCGAAAGGCTCTCGATCCAGCGATCGAAAAAAAGCCTCCACTTGTTTCATGCCCGATTGATACATCACGCTTGCTGAATCGGATCGTCCCGCAGGCAGCGCTTCATGACAATGTTGGAAACGTTCAAAAGCACCCTTTTCAAAAAACATGAAACTCTAAACGTCGGCGTTGAATGTGCCGTTTGTTCGGCATATGGTCGGGAGCGGAAATTGGAGATTCGTATGGAAGTTCGCATCAAGCTCGCCATTCTCGCCGACGCCGCCAAATACGATGCCTCGTGCGCATCATCCGGCTCTCGGCGGGCCAACAATGGTACGCAGTTGGGGGATACCAACAAGGTAGGCATTTGTCACAGCTATACGCCCGATGGCAGGTGCGTGTCGTTACTCAAAATCTTGTTGACCAATCATTGCATTTATGACTGCCAGTATTGCATCAACCGGGTGACCAGCGATACGCCGCGGGCACGCTTCACCGTCGAAGAGGTGGTGAATCTTACGCTGGAGTTTTACCGGCGGAATTACATTGAAGGGCTGTTCCTCAGTTCCGGGATCATCCAGAGTGTGGATTACACGATGGAGCAGCTAATCGGCGTCGCAAAAACGTTGCGGCTAGTCCACCATTACAACGGATACATCCATCTCAAGACCGCGCCGGGCGCATCAGCGGAACTCGTGGCGCAGGCCGGTCAGTACGCCGATCGCCTCAGTTGCAACATCGAATTGCCCACGGCGGCCGATCTGAAACAGCTCGCCCCGGAGAAAAAGCTCGACGACGTGGATTCAACGATGAACCTGATTCGAGGCGGAATCGATCAGGCAACCGCCCAGCGCAAAGAAAGTTCCAAAGCGCCCACCTTTGCTCCGGCGGGTCAGAGCACGCAGATGATCGTGGGTGCCACCGGTACGCCCGATGCGGCTATCCTCAGCACCTCGGACGCTCTTTATAAAAAGCAAAGGCTACGGCGGGTTTATTACTCCGCATACAGCCCCATTCCTCATGCCGATAGTCGATTGCCTTCGGTCTCTCCCACGCTAATTCGTGAACATCGCCTCTACCAAGCCGACTGGCTGATGCGTTTCTACCGATTCGATGTCGCAGAGCTCACGACTGGCGATGAACCCAATTTGAGCCTGCAGATCGACCCTAAACTCGCCTGGGCGCTGCGGCACCGCGAGTGGTTTCCAGTAGACCTCAACCGAGCAACGCGCACCCAGATGCTCCGCATTCCCGGGCTGGGAATACGCAATGTCGAGCGCATCATTTCCGTTCGTCGATTTCATCGAATTCGGCTAGAGGATCTGGTCAAACTGCGCGTCTCGATCAAACGCGTGCGGCCGTTTGTTGTTTACGACGGTGCCAATCCCGACGCGCTAAAGATCGATTCCGATGATCTTCGCAATCGGGTTATCTGCCCTGACAGGCAACTTGAATTATTCACGAGCATGACGACGGCAGGCAACGGTGAGCTGTAACCATGGTCGAGGCGAAAATAGAACCGACATTCGAAGCCTGGCGAACGGCGGCGCGGGCCATGCTCCTTAGCGATACTCGACCGGCCGACATTTTCTGGAACGACGGCTCGACGGCAACGCTTCCACTTTTTGCAACTTCTCAGCTTGTTTCGCAGACGAATGTACCCACCCCGCTGTTTACAATTCCCCGCGGGTTTCTGGCCCTGGCGAAAACGCTTGCGTTCCATCGCGATATTGAGCGATGGCCGCTGCTGTATCGCATCCTGCACCGTCTGACGCATGGCGAGCCGGAACTGCTGGAGATCGTGGTCGATGACGATGTGTATCGGCTGCTGGAGATGGAAAAGAGCGTCCGCCGGGACATTCACAAGATGCACGCTTTCGTGCGTTTTCGGAAAATCGAACAAAATACCGGGGAAGTCTATGCGGCGTTTCATCGGCCCGATCATTTAATCGTGCCGGCCATCGGGCCGTGGTTTGCGCGCCGTTTTCCGGTCATGCGATGGACCATTTTTACCCCCGATGCTTCGGTGATCTGGAATGGGACGGGCCTGGCTTACGGACCCGGCGTTGCCTCCTCCACGGCAGATGAAGATGGGGTGGAGGATCTCTGGCTCACCTATTATGCCAACATTTTTAACCCCGCCCGCGTCAAGATTTCCATAATGAAGAAGGAGATGCCGGTCCGCCATTGGCAGACATTGCCGGAAACCCGACTCATCGACGAACTGCTGCGCGATGCGCCTGCGCGCGTGGAGGAAATGATGAAACGAACCCAAGCCCTGCCGGCATCCGAATATAAAAACACTGCGGCAAATGCACCGAGCCACACGGCAGCCGAATTCATTCCGCAAACCACCCGGCTAAGCGTCTTGCACACCGCTTCACAGGATTGCAAAGGGTGTGATCTCTATTGCCATGCGACACAGACCGTCTTTGGACAAGGCCCTACCGACGCCGTCGCCATGTTCGTGGGGGAGCAGCCCGGCGATCAGGAAGACCTGGCCGGCCAACCGTTTATTGGCCCCGCCGGGCAATTGCTCGATGAAATCTTGCAGCAGGTGGGGATCAATCGCCTGCAATGCTACGTGACCAACGCCGTGAAGCATTTCAAATTTGAGCCGCGTGGCCAGCGTCGCATCCATTCCAAACCCAACGCACGCGAAGTAAACGCCTGCCGCCCGTGGCTTGAAGCCGAGGTGGCTCTCATCAAACCCCGTATGATGATTGCGTTGGGTGCCACCGCGGCGCAGTCGATGATGGGTCCGCAGTTTCGAGTCACCGCGAGCCACGGCAAGGTGCTTGAAAATAGCCGATGGGCACCGTGGTTCATGGCCACCATCCACCCCTCCGCACTTCTGCGAATCCCTGATCCGAAGCTCAAGGCCGAATCGCGCCAGCAATTTATAGAGGATCTGATGGTGGCTTCCGTTGCGATGCGATCGAGAACGAGATGATTCTGTAACTATATTGAGTAAGTCTTTCGGGGGCGGCCCCCGCACACTTCTCGTCCCACCCCCACTGTCGTGCTCGCTAGTTCAGTGATATAACCTGCATAAACGGCAAATAATTCCTATATTTCATCCTGATATAGTGCTAATCTTCGCGTTTTTTATTTCCAATAAAAACAAATCGCACATATTATCGTAGTCATTAAGACTGCGAAGTGTTGCAGCCATTTCTCTGGGCCAGGTTCATTTCGAAGTGGAGTTGTAAAAATGTCGAAGCGCGCACACCGTCGATT
>JBBSFP010000314.1:0-3828 GCA_038238625.1 Tepidisphaerales bacterium | reverse complement strand
CCGCATTGTTTGTCACAAAAACCCTGCTGGGAATTCTGGTCGATCGCGTCGGTGTTAAACAACTATCCAGCTTCCCGCTTACCGTCCCGGCGTGGGATCGCCTGCTCAAGCCCAACATCAACTGGATGAGATTAGTCTGGCCGTTCGTCGCCTTCTCAGTGATCTTCATCGGGATCGGGCTCAGCGCATTTGTCGTGTATCAAAAAGAGATGTACGACATCGAATTCGTCTCGGGGACGTCATTGCAGTTCACACTCAAGCAGAAAACTCCGTTGGAAGATGTCCGCCACGCGTTGGACCCGCTTGTGAAATCCGGCGTAGTGCCCAGCCCACAGGTGCAGTCGATTAACAATTCTGAAGTCACTTACGAAGTGGTCACGCCTAATCAGAACGTTGATGAAGTACGGCGGGCGATCATTGGAACATTTGGTGATCGCTTGCAACTGGAGCTGCCCTCCAGGTTTCGTGATGCCGGGATGAAACTGGAAGATGCCATGCGCGCATCATCTGTAGCCCCGGCCAGCGAGCCGACAGCAGCAACCAGCCTTGCTTCATCCACCAGCGGTCCGTCCTCGACCAGCGCAACCGTTTTCCCGATCGAGAACGACTCCTTGAGTATCGATGGTTATGAAGTTCCAGACGCCGGTGCATATCGAGGCGGTATGGCAATTGTGCTGCGCGACATCACACCGCCCATTTCCCCCAATGAGATTCAGCATCGGCTTAACCGTGCGGTGAACCAGGATGAAAACAAGGCCGGACATGAGCGCGGAACCCGTGTCTACCCGCTGAACGAAAACACCACTGCCAAGGCAGCCGATGTGCCGACGACCAGCGCGGTCATTCTGGTCTCTGACCCAGCGTTTCCGTATTCAAAATCCCCGGATGACTGGCGCGAAAGCGTGGCCCGCCCCATGTGGACGCTGGTGAACGAAGGCGTCAACCGCGAAGCAGCGCTTGACAAGGTAACAAAATTCAATCCACAGGTTGCCGGTGATACCCGCATGCAGGCGCTCAAGTCCGCAGTGATCAGCATCCTGGTCATCATGGCGTACATCTGGTTCCGCTTTGGAAATATCAAGTATGGGACCGCTACCGTCGTTGCCCTCGTGCACGATACGCTGGTGACACTCGGCGCGATCGGGCTGAGTCATTATCTGGCCAATTCCGGAGCGGGTGATTTCCTGCTATTGGAGCCATTTCGAATCAACCTCACGCTAGTGGCCGCAATCCTTACGGTGATGAGCTATTCCATGATCGATACCATCGTGGTGTTTGACCGTATTCGTGAGAATCGAGGCAAATATGGGTCGGTGAGCCGCCAGGTGATCAATGATTCTGTGAACCAGACGCTGTCGCGCACATTGCTGACGGCGGGTATTACGGTGGTGATGGTGGCCGTTATGTACATTTTCGGCGGACCGGGTATTCACGGCTTTACATTCGTATTATTGATTGGCATACTCTTCGGCACGTACTCGTCGATTGCTATTGCCGCGCCAATTCTGTTGCTGGGCAAAGACAAGGTGAAAAACGAATCTGCAAGACGAAATGCCCCAGGTGTTTCGGGTGCGGCCGCCTTGGATGTTCCGGTGGATTGATCGGTAGCACATCGGTCTTTTACTGAGTGGAATTTTGTAGCGGCGCGGGATTGTCAAAACATTCCCATCGCCGCTGGTCCTAAAATCTGCATCTTTTCGGGAAGGAGTCCCCATCATGCGCAAGGATGTGCGGCTAGGCATGGCGATCGGTGGCGTTTTACTGATCGTCGTTGTCGTTTATTTCATCGTTACTCTGGGGGGAAACAGCCATCCCGAGGTCACCCTCGATCAACCCACTGATGATTCGAGCGCGCCGGTCACCGATGCTGCTTCCACACCAGTCACGCCGGTTGCGCCGGTGAGCACCACTGTGAGTGCCGCAGGCGATCACTCGCCCGTTCGGCGCATTGTCGATTCCCGCACCGAAAGCGCCGACCACACAAGCACACCAGATCGAGCCGGAATTGAAGTGACGCGCACGGAACGAGCATCCGATGGTACACCTGACACCCGATCGCCCGACCGAACCTCCGATGATTGGGCGACAGCGCTGCGCGGAGAGGCCGGCGGCAGGAGTTCATCCACCCCCCTTTCACTGCTGGTGGGTAACCCCTCTGCCGGGACCCCTTCCCGCGATGAGGCCATCTTGTCGGAAACCCGCCATGGCAATGCGACCGATTCGCAGACGTTGGGAGATCGTGCTGAAAAGGCATCGCCCTTCGCCGCGTCTGGTTCCCCTCGAACGCACATCGTGCAGAACGGCGACACCTTCACCTCAATCGCCCAATCCAAGCTGGGGTCAATTCGCTACATCGATGCGATCATGCATGCCAACCCCGGGATCGACCCGCTCCGCCTGCGCCCGGGCATGACTATTAACCTGCCCGAAGTGCACGATGCACAGCCCGCCCCGCGCACAGATGGCATCGCGCCTGCTGCATCGCGCACACTCGCCCCCGGTGGTTTTGCGGACAACGGTGGATCGGCCTTCAGCGAACCAACTGGTTTCGGAATGGGCACCGGCGGTAATGCCCGCACCGCTGCTGTCGTGATTGATCCCAACACTTCATACATCGTGCAAAGCGGCGACAGCCTCTATCGCATCGCAATCCGGCTCTACGGTGACGCGCGGATGAACGAAAAAATCTACCAGCTCAATAAAGAGCACATCGGTGCCGATCCGGCACGTTTGAAATTGAACATGGTTCTGCAACTGCCCGAGCCGCCCTTACGCACGAATTAAAGTTGGAATATTCGGAATGGCCGAATAGAGTTGCTGATCACCAGATGTTTAGTGGATGGTAGTGCCGAGGTTTCAAAACCCCTTCTCCGCGATCTGTACAGCCTTTAATAAGGCCCGCGCCTTGGTCATCGTTTCTTCGTATTCGCTGGAGGGATCGAAATCCGCAACCACACCGGCCCCGGCCTGTACATCAAATACGCCGGTGCGCCAGACAATCGTGCGTAGCGCGATACAGGTATCCATGTTGCCCGCAAAATCGAAGTAGCCCACTGCCCCGCCATACGGCCCGCGGCGCGTCAGCTCCAATTCGTCGATGATTTGCATAGCGCGAAAAAACCTGCGGGGTCGTTAGTCTTTAACAGGGTTGGGGCGATCCGTAATGATCCCGCTGTGCAGATTCGGCTGCGGACTTCCTTGGGGATTTTGCAATTCGCGATTGAATCATGCCGAGACAATGGCTGAACTCGAAATTCGGCGGCGTTTGCGTGCGACGAGGCGGTCCTTATCGAGAGGAAAAATGGCAAACGCCAGTCGCCAAACAATTGGGCCTGGAATAGTTTTGCGTTCGTCGGAGTTTTCTATCGGCTTACGCTGGTTGTTGATGGGTTTCGGCAGGAAGCAGAGATCGGTGCGGCCACGGACGCCTTTAGAAATGCCAGTGGATTTTCGGGCGAAGCGCGGGTGGTCTGCCACCGCAGTTGGAAAACCCTTATGGCTGTCAACAACCCAAACCCTCCCCCTTCTGGCGAGATCACGCCCCCTGAGGTCTATTTCAATCGTCGGGCGTTTCTGAAGTTAGGCGCGGTCGTTGCAGTCGCCGGGGCGACGGGCGGCGTCTATCGCCGTCTGAACCGATTGCCACCCCCCACCGCTGAACAACCCATACTCGCTGGCTTGCAGCAGCCGGATACATCGGCTGCGACTTATCCGCCATCAGTCATCAAGGCGTTCGGCACGGACGAAGTGAAAACGCCATTTCAGAGCATTACGCATTACAACAACTTCTACGAGTTCAGCACCGACAAAGACGGGGTAGCGTCCACT
>JBBSFP010000313.1:0-3829 GCA_038238625.1 Tepidisphaerales bacterium | reverse complement strand
GGTACCGTGATTCCCCCCCGCGCCGAATGGAGCATTTATTGCCTGTCGATCGGAGCTTCCGATCACTTCCACAAGGCCACCGTCCTCAAAGCCCAGCTCGCAGCCGCCACAAAAATGAGCGGCTTTTACATCGTCAACGCCGATCAGGAGGCCACGCTCTACTACGGCTTTTACTCGGACTTCGAAAACGACACGCCCGATGGTGCCCGCGCCCACCAGGATCTCGAACGGCTTCGCACCTTTGCCGATGCAGCGGGTCAGCACCCCCTGCAGGCTTGCTGGATGATGCAGCTCGCCACCGCCGATCCCGCCGCGCCGCCGGAATTCAACTTGCTGAACGTCAACAAGGGTAAATCCCCCGGCGATGCGCGCGCGTTTTGCTGGTCGCTGGAAATAGGGGTCTACAAAGGCGCGAAGGAACGCAAGCAGTTTGCAGTTAACGCCGTCATCGATATGCGGAAGGCCGGCATTCCTGCCTACTTTTATCACGGTCCCAATGCCAGCTCCGTTTGTGTGGGGGCGTGGCCCGCTGTCGCCGTGCGCGAGCAGGAAACCGCCGTTTCAGATATCCATTCCTCCAGCGAGTCGGTGGTTGTGATCAGCCCCAACCTGCCCCAGCCGCGTACTAACGAAAAAATCGTCGGCCGCGACGGTGAAGAAGTCACACCCCTCACCAATCGCGTCGACATCGTTGATCCCTCGCTCAAAGAAATGATGCAGAAATACCCCGACCATTACGTCAACGGCGAAAACATCATCAGCATCAAGCACGATCGCAGCTCCAACCAGGATGTGGAAGTGCCCCATCACAGCATCGTGGTCAAAATCCCCGGCACCGACAGCGGCCATCGCAACGATGTGCTGGATCCCTATCAGATCGGGCTAGAAAACATGCAACGCAACCGCCAGGAAAAGTCCGACCTTCCCGAGGGCCTCCAGCTCCCCGGCTCTTCGAGCGATTCGCCATCGCGCGGTAATCGCCTCAAAAGCATCGGGCAGTGACGAGCCCGTGTTGAGCCCCCCCCCGGCTGGGCAGCGCCCGCTGGACACCCCCGCGCCCGCGCCGGCAAAATGTAAATCTGTGGGGGCATTGTTGCCCACTAAGGCCCGGAACGCTGATTAGCTCTGCCCGTCATGTGGCTACAATCATGGCATGATCCCATCCCCCGCATCGCCCGCCCAAAATTTGCCTGGCCAACACCGTTGGCGAAAATTCTTTCGCATCCTGGCTGGGGGGTTGTTCATTGCTGCGGGGTTTGATCACTTTCGTAACCCAGGATTTTACCAATTCATCATCCCGCCACAGTTGCCATTTCCCGCGGCGCTGGTTGTCATCAGCGGCGTGGCGGAAATCATTGGCGGCATCGGCCTGCTCGTTCGCCCCCTTCGCCGTGCTGCCCGATGGGGTTTGATTGCGCTGCTCATCGCCGTCTTCCCTGCGAACATTTATATGGCTGTTAACCCCAACGCCGTGCCGGATGCACACTTTCCCCAGTGGGCTTTGTGGCTACGCTTACCGTTGCAAGGGGTGCTCATCGCGTGGGTTTGGTGGGTAACGGGTAGTGACAACCTTCCGGAGAATGGCAGAATCTTGCGATCATAGAAATGTTCCACGTGGAACAATTTCAGTTTATGCGCCTGGCTTAGGAGCGTGGTTACACAACCGTTGAACGTGCAACATTGGTGCAGTCCATCACTAAGCAATTTTTGTGTACCACTAAACAGATTTTATGCCGGAGGATTTCGTATGCGATTCCACAAAAAACGGTTGTCACAAAGCCGCGAACATAAATGTTCCACGTGGAACAATTTTCAGGTGGACATTGAGGTGTGAGTCGAAAATGTTCCACGTGGAACATTTGTGCGGTCACTCATGAACGCGATTATTGCGTACCACGCGACAAGCCTCGGCGGCGAGATTCCAGTCGGAAATGGAAGTCGTCTCATTGCCAGACGCCTTAGTGAACGAGATTGTTCCACGTGGAACATTTCAAAACCTCACTTGCGTTTCATTTTTCGCGGGTTACATTTTGTCCCATCACAGTAACTGATCGGGGGGCGGCAAGTCAGGACGACTTGCGGATAACGATCCCGCGTGAGCGCAACATTTTGCAGCCACGCTCCGACGAAAGGCATGGAAGCCATGGCGAGCAGTCGCCCGAATCGCCGGTTAACGCAGTTGTGGCAGTTGCCACTTCTAATCGTCTCGCTGGGTCTGTTTGGTTACGCCGCCTACCTGTTTATCGATCCGCAGCCCGGTCTCACCATCGCACAGCGAATCGAGTTGGCCCGCACGTACATCAAGCAGGTCCGCTCCGAAGCAGCCGTGCAGGAACTCAACAGCCTGCTCGCCCACGAAAAACTGGACAAGGTTCAGGAGGGGACCGTCCATGCGCTCTTGGCGGAAACGTTAGAAGTTCACCAGCGCGAAAAGCGAACCTCCATACCCGTCTACCATCGTCGCATCATCGAGCAAACCAAGCTCGCTTTCGAACTCGGCATCAAGCAAACGCCCGACATGCTGCGGCGACTGGCCGAAAGTTTTGACGCTCTCCACCAGACACATGACGCCCTTTCAACCTATCGCCAGCTCATGACCTTAGACAGGGAGCATTCGCTCCGGATTCAGCGGCGAATCATCGATTTGCAATTGGCCAGCGACGACCTGGGTGCCGCCGCCAATTCGCTGGAAACCTATGTCAGCGCCCCTGATCTCACTGACAGCGAACGTGCCTGGGCACTGGGTGAATCGGCCCACCTGCACGTCGAACGCGGTGAGATTGCCGACGCCCGCAAGGAACTCAACCAGGCATCCACCCTCGCCGTGGACGATGTTGATCGCGGGCAAATCAACTACTGGCTGGGTTATTGCAGTTGGAAACTCGCTCAACCTGCCGACGCCGAACGCATGCTTCTGCAGGCTCGCCAGCAGTTGCAGGCGAAGCACCCGATGGATGGCGATGCCAGCTACCTGCTGGGCCAGATTGCCCAGGAACGTAACTGCCCTGCGGAGGCCATGAAGTATTACGAGGTGGTGCTGCAGAGCCATCCCGAATCGCGTGTCGCGCCGCTTGCGAAGCTGGGGCGCGGCATCTGTCGAATCATGTCAGATCAGGACGAAGCGGGGCTCAATGACCTGCATGACCTGGTGAATCAGATCGATCAAAAGGGAGAACGCGCCGCACGATACAAAGATCAGGCGGTAGCCGGACTGCAACAGGCCGCGCGCCTGCTGGCATCGCGCGGAAATTACCAGGGTGCGTTGGAATTGATGGCTTATGAGCAGACGTTGCAGCCGGATGCACCGGCGTCGTTCTTTGCGCGCCTGGCGTCGGTCTATGAACATCGCGCCGACCAGTTGGATGCGCAGCTTACCACCATCAGGGGAACGCTTAAGCCGGCCGAAGAAGTGCGGCTGGATCAGCAGGCCCGGCAGATGCGCAGCCATGCGGGCGATGCGCTGATCGCCTACTCGCGTGCCCTGACGGTCGTGGATGACAAGGGATATGGCCAGGCAATGTGGCGTGGGATCGAGATGTTCGATCGCGCGGGGGATCTGCCGCGGTCCATTGCCGCGATGGAACTATTTATTGCCGAGCGGCCGGATGATCCGCAAACTCCCGACGCGATTTTGCGGCTCGGGCAGGCCTATCAGGCCGTGGGGATGTACGACAAGGCCATTGCCGCTTTTCAGCGAAATCAGTTTCGCTATCCGCAGAGCCTGGGTGCATCCAAATCAGCGGTGCCGCTGGCGCAGGCATACATTGCCAAGGGCACCGATTGGTACCCCAAGGCCGAGCAGGCGCTGTTAATGGCGCTGCAGAATCCC
>JBBSFP010000312.1:0-3916 GCA_038238625.1 Tepidisphaerales bacterium | reverse complement strand
GATGTTTTTTCACCGCGCGCTGTTTGATCAGGGGTGGCGAATCGACGAAAGTCTGCGCCATGCGATGGATGCCGATTTTTTGATCCGCCTGATTCTCGATAATGTCCCATTTCACGCCGTGCCCGGCTTGAGCGGAACTATGCGGCTGCACCAAGGGGCAAAGACCGCCTATCAGCAGGATGTTGGCTACAGTGAGGCGGCCAAGGTGTGTGCCAGTGCAATTGCGTCGGGTCGCATGAGCGCGCCGGTGAAACGCCAAGCGCTCAAAGGGTATCACAACATGCTGCTGGGTCTTTTTCGCTCGGGACGCGAACGCGAGTTTCGACAGGGCGTACATTCGCTGATGCGTTTCGGGGGGATTGGCGCAGTGCCTCCGAAAACCTTCGCCCGTTATCTGCTTTCACTATTCGGAAGGCCAACTGCGAAATGAGCAATCTGGGCCCTATCCTCATCTCGTCCGCCGGAGTGCTTGATGGTGTTTTCGGGGGGGGGCAGGTTTATGTGCAGAAACTCGTACGCGAGCTAAGCCTCCGCGGCAACGATGTGGCTTTGGTCACTCCCGACCCGTGGACCGGTGGCATAAAGCCGTGGAACGTCAACTGGCGACAGTGGGAGGGCATTACACTTGCTGGCATCGCAACCGACCCCAGGGCATGCCGTGCCGGAGAAAATTGGACCGAGCGTTCTGCGCCACTGCTGCGTGCTTTGGAGGAAGTTTTCGATCGCCTGAGCCCGCGGTTGATTCACATCAACGGCATGAAGCCGGCGCTAATTGAAATCGCTCATTCGCGGTCGATATCCAACGTAACCACGGCTCACCACGGCGGCATCGTCTGCCCAACCGGGGCGCTGTTGTATCACGATAACACCATCTGCAATCGCCCCATGAATGCGGGGGATTGCGTGTCGTGCTACTGCCGACAGCTCCCCGGTGGTGGACGTGTGGGGAAGATGCTGGGATCGCTGCCCGCGCTCGCTTATCGCCCCATGGGTCGCGCGCTCAATGTGCTGCCTAACCCGACTTTTCTCGGCCGCACGCTGATGTATCCCTGGTTGGTGGAACAACAGATCGCCGGTAAGCGCGGAGCGCTTTCCAAAGGACAGTTGTTTATTGCTCCTTCCCTCGCCATCGCGGCGGCGCTACGGCGCAATGGGATCAGCGATGATCGGATGACGGTGATCCCACATGGAATCGAACCCTTACCCCATGTGCCGCTCATAGGCTTGGGCACGCGCCCGCTGCGCTTTGGCTATGTCGGCCAAATCAGCCGGGCGAAGGGGCTTAAGGTGTTGATGCAGGCCTTCGCGCAGCTGCCCGCGGGGGTTGCCGAGCTTCATATCATTGGCCAGCCGCAGCGGCGCGGCGAACAGGAATACTTTGAGTCGGCAATGCAAACCTGTGCCGGACGCATTGATGTAACACATCACGGTCGGCTGGCCGGCGCTCAGGTGGCAACGGCGATGGCGAATCTTGACGTGCTGGTGCTGCCCACGATCTGCCTGGAGGTTTTTGGATTGGTCGTGCTCGAGGCGTTCTCCGTGGGCCGGCCGGTAATTGCCAGTGATTGCGGCGGCCCGGTCGAAACCGTGCGGCACGAGATCGATGGCCTGATTATTCCGCCCAACGACCCCAAGGCACTCGCCTCTGCCATGCGGAAATTGATTGATGATCCAGCCCGTTTAGAAGCCCTGGCACGCAATATCCGTCCGGTGCGCACGTTGGCGCAGCATGTGGATGATTTGGAATCGCTCTACCGGACACTGCTGCCTATACCTTTTGAAAAGGCTTTGGCTCAAGCCGTCTTATGATCGTCATGCCCGCGCATTCACTCGCACTTTTTCCCAACGACACCGTCGCAGTTGCATCCACCCTTCAGCAGGTGCGCGACCGCGTGGAGGCGCATCAAAACCCTTGGCCATGGCGGGCGCGTTTGCTCGCGGGATATCTACGATTTCGTACCACGCTGGCAAATGCGCTGCTGTGCGTGCTGCAGTCGATAATGTTTGTCTCGGCGCGCCAATCGCAAACGGCAATCCGAAACATCGTCATCTACACTGTTGGGATCTTGGGTGACAACCTGGTGATGCTTCCTGCGATGGCAGCCATTCGCAAGCGATTTCCCAAGGCGCGTATCGTCGCCGTCGTTAATACCCAAACCTACCAGGGCTCGGGTGCCACGGGAGTGCTGGGTGGCTCGCCTTGGATCGATCGGGTTTATGCAGTCAACGATGCACTGGTGAGCCGGATCGGATGGAAACTGCATCTTGATCGCGGTCAAATTCCCGAGGTTCGATGCGATCTTTTTGTGAACCTTTCGCCGTTTGGAAATCGTGGCTGGCTGGGCGCGGTGTTGCGGGAGATTGCCCTGGCGCGCCTGCTGGGCGCGCGATACGCCATCGGTTTCAAGCTGCACACGTTGCGGGTGCTGCCGGGGCTATCGGCGCCGCATCGCCAGCATTTCATGCGTAATGAGCCACGCCGCCCCATTGAGGTGTTACGGCCATTGGGGATCACACCCGACGCGACCGGCGTGCTGCCCATCGATTGGGTAGCCGCTGCATCGGTTGAAAAAAAGTTGCGCTCAGCGGGGATCGACGAACGGCCTTTTGCGGTGCTGCATCCCGGAGCGAAGTTTGCCGTTAAATGCTGGCCGGCCGATCGGTTTGGACAATTGGCGCGTTGGCTTTCCAGCGACTGCGGTTACGCAGCTGTGGTTACCGGTTCAGGGAGCGAGC
This sequence comes from Tepidisphaerales bacterium, assembly GCA_038238625.1. Taxonomy (GTDB): domain Bacteria; phylum Planctomycetota; class Phycisphaerae; order Tepidisphaerales; family Tepidisphaeraceae; genus JBBSFP01. Next base: position 1,180 of record JBBSFP010000312.1, on the reverse strand, counting down.
AACAGGTGGTACGAGCGGTCACCGACGTTGCCGGTGTTAGCGCGGTTGATTTCTACGCTCAAACCACCGTAAACGAGCTTATTGAACTTGTGCGTCGCGCTAAGGTGTGTGTGACCAATGACACCGGCACGCTGCATATTGCCGCGCTGCTGGGCATTCCAACGGTCGCTCTTTTCAGCACGCGCGTAAGCCCGGCTCTCTGGTTTCCAAAAAGCGCCAACCTGGTAGCACTCTTCAAACTGCTCGAATGCAGCTACTGCCAATTGGAGAACGATGACTGCAGCCACCGGAGTTGCATGACCGGCATCACACTGGCCGAGGTGTGTACTGCTGTAAAACAGGTTCTTAGACAACCCCTGCCATGATGACTGCCATCAACAATTGTCCACTTGTCGGCGCGTCCGCCTTACCTGCGGCGTTATCAGCAACCGCGCGGAGTGCGGCAGCACGGCCACGAGTATTGATCCTGGTGCCGTGTTTGCTCGTGGGTGGCACGGAAATGCACACGCTCTTGTTGGCGCGCTGCCTGATGGCGGCCGGATATCGAGTCCTGGTGTGCGCCTACTACGAATCAGATTCGACTATGGTCGCGCAATTTGAGTCGAGCCGAGTGGCAGTTCAATTGCTGCAATTGAAGCGCGGCAGAATCCGCGCTGCTCTACACCTGGCATCTGCGCTATTCACGATGTTCCGAAAGTATCGGCCCGCCCTTGTGCACGTTCAGTACATGACGCCGGGCGTTCTGCCGGTGTTGTTGGCTCGCTTCACCAGTGCGGCGCGTCTGGTCGCTACGATACATGTGACTGCCAACCACTACGGTCGTCGAAGTTGGCTGCCTCGCCGCATTGCGGCCCCGGCTTGCGATGCATTCCTATGTGTCTCTCAGGTTGCAGAGCGGTCGTTCTTCGGACAGTTGCCGGCGTTCTTTTCCGAAACAGAATACCGCCAGGGTCGACGCCATTTTACCATCCACAATTGTGTGAATTTAGCGCAGATTGAAACGGTCATTGCCAGCAGCGATCCACGCGCGCTGGCCGCACATCTGCGTCTCGGCGGCGGGCCGGTCATCGGGATTGTGGGCCGTTTGCAATGGCTGAAAGGCCATGATTTGCTACTGGCGGCTCTATCAAAAATGGTTGGGCGGTTTCCTGATATCAAAGTGTTGTGCGTGGGCGATGGG
>JBBSFP010000311.1:0-3940 GCA_038238625.1 Tepidisphaerales bacterium | reverse complement strand
ACGTGGTTCTGCAGGGCCAGGTCCGCGATTTGTTTCACATATTTCAGCGGTTTTTTTGAATCGGTGGCTTTGGCCAGGTAATAGAAAAACGGAATGTTCCCCGCCTGAAAACTAAGGGGTAGCGATTTGGTCTGCATGCGGTCCAGCCACACGGTGCAATTCGGCCAACCGTTGGCATTGAACCCGTTGGCTTCAAACCATTTTGAAAAATTCACGGCCCGTTGCAGCAGGGCCTTGTCGCCGGTCATGCGATACATGAACAGCACCGACAGCGCCGCCTCCGTGGCGTCGCGCACGTGCGCAAGCCAATCCTGTGGCATGTTTTCACGAAACACATATTGCCGCCGCGAATCATCCGGTGAATCGTGAATCTGCAGCGTCTTGAGATATTCCAGCCCCTGCGACATCGACTTAAGCAGCGATGTATCGCCCGTAAGCTCATACGCGGCCATCAAAGTGAAGAGCCCGCGGCCCTGCGTCCAGGAAAGCCCCAGCACCGTTGCCCCGCTGGGCATATGACGGTTGTAAATAAACCGTCCGAAGTTGGCATCCCAGTAGGGTAAATTGAGCGGTACCTGGCTGTTTACAAACCAGCGCGCGGCCTTCAACCCGGCATCCACAAACAGATCTTTTTTTGCCATGGCTGGAACTTTACAGCGGCGGACACATGCTTGAAAGCCCGCCCGCGGGCGCCGGTTTTCCTTTGATTGATCGCCCAGAGGTCAATATCATGGCTCCACGCCATTTCAGGGAGATCGTTATGAAAAAGCCGTGTCGGATTCTCGCCTGCGTGATGGCGATCGTCTCTTTTGCCACGCCTGCGGGCGCGGTGCTTCCATCGGCTGTTATTGAACGTGCTAAGCGAGCCACAGCTTTGGTGGAAATCACGGTGAATAACGAGCATGGTTTTGGCAGCGCTTTTTGCATCGATTCCAGCGGGCTGTTCGTCACCAATGCCCATGTCGCCGCTTCTAAAAAGGGTGAAAAAATCCGTCTTGTCTTAAATCCGGGTGAAAAAACTGAACGCATCGTGCAGGCACGCATACTGCGCAGCGATGCGGAGCTTGATCTGGCTATTCTTCAATCGGACGTCTCGCTCCCCGAAACCACGCCGGTTGTCGAGCTCGGATCGGTCGACGATCTCACCGAAACAGCCGAGGTCACGGCATTTGGTTACCCCTTCGGCAATATGTTGGCGTTGGAAAAAAATTCGTTCCCATCGGTCAGCGTCAACATCGGACATATCACTTCGCTGCGCAAAAAAGCGGGCGAACTGGAGATGATTCAAGTCGATGCCATGCTTAATCCTGGCAACTCTGGCGGGCCGGTGCTTGACGATAATGGGCGTGTGATCGGGGTCGTCCGCGCGGGGGTGCCTGGCACCGGCATTGCCTTTGCCATCCCCGTCAGCCAGGTGCAGAAATTCACCAGCAAGCCGCTGATTGTCTTGTCACCCACCACATTTCCGTACGACAAACGGGATCAGGAGCAATCCCTCAGCGTCAAGGTCATTTCATTCGGAAAACAGCCCGCCACGCGCTGCGCCGTCGAGCTCACGCTCACCGGCGATAATGCCCTGCCGCGCACACTTACCGGCCACGTCAGCGCGGGATCCTGCAACTTTACCTTCATTCCCGTGCCCGGTGGGGCGGTCAAAGCCCCGCAGGTGACTGCTAAATTTTCGGATGGCTCCATCACCGGACGCGTTAAAGATCACCCGATTTACATCGGCGACCAAAAGGTAGATCTGAGCGGCGTTCGCGCGATCGATTTTTCAGTAGCCGAAAAAACGCTCAAAGCTTCTGCCACGTTGTTGGATGGTTCCAGCATCAGCGGTGCGCTCAAAGGGCTGGAAAACGTCCAGGTCATCCTTGGCGGTGAACTCACCGTGTCAATGGATATGAGCAAGGCCCGGCATATTGAAGTGACCACTAGCGAATCGGGTCCGTCTTCACTCATGTACTCGGTCTCAATCAAATCGCCGCTGGGGACGTCGATCGGTGAGTTAACGGGAAACATCATTCTGAGCGGTGCACCGGCGACTGCCAGTCCGGCCGGTGTCATGGCTCCCACTATTGCAGAAGCAGATGCTGGTCCCCCGGTGGCGCGTAATCCGATCGAAGCTCGGCGAATCGCCATGGATGCGCCCGGCACCGTTCTTTCGCCGCTGGTTGGAGGTAACGGTGGAGGGTTGAGTACCGAAATTCGCCGCCCCTATGGTCCGCCCGTCGGTGTGCGGTATGCGATCGGTCAATGGGCTGGTAAATCCATTGTTCGCGATATTGAATTTGTCTGGTCACGCAAAGATGTCGCTACTCCAGATAAGCCTGGCCTTCTTTTTGCCCGCGAAGGGTACGTCATTGGGGGCGTCGTCGCTGACGGTAAAGATCTGGTCAATGCCCTGCGGATTATCTTCATCCGCCAACAAGGCGCGGCGCTCGATCCCAAGGATACTTACCAAAGCGATTGGCTCGGTACCCCCTGGCTTGGGCAATCCCATCAACTCGCGGGTCATGGCGAAGTGATCGTCGGGCTGGTTTTGCACAAGGGACTCAACTGCGACGGGCTGGGGTTGATCATGCTGCCATAGTGACCGTTTGAGCGGGCCCTGAAATTTCCAGGCCTATCGCGGACTTGCACCCCAGCGAGATTTTGCAACGCGCATGGCAGCGTCATGTTTCTGGCCATTGCCCATCGAACCCCCCGTCTGTACAAACGGTTCTCATGCGAATTGGCCTGGTGTCATACGAATATCCGCCGCAGTCGGGATGGGGCGGCGTGGGCACCTACACGTTTCGCCTAGCCGGGGCATTGGGCCGGGCTGGGCATGAGGTCGTGGTGCTGGCGGGGCCGAGCGAGGAAGCGGAGCTTCAGCAGCCCAACGTAAAAATCCATCGCATCGAAGCGCGCTATAATCCTCCATGGCGCTGGGCAGGCCTGCGCTTTTTATACTGGAATGTCTTTTCCCGGCTGATGCAGGCAGCCCATCCCCTGGTCTGGCACTGGCTCCGCTGGGACATGGCAAGTCAGCAGGCTCTGCTGGATATCGATCAGCGAACCCCCCTGGATGTGATCGAAGCTCCCGAGCACGCCGCCAACGGGCTGTGGGTGGGACGGATGAATCGCTGGCCGATGGTCGTGCGCATCCACGGTCCGTGGGATTTATTCTTCGGAATTAACCGGACGCAAGGCACGGCCATGAACCGCTTCATGGCCCGCCTGGAACGCCAAAGCACTCTTTGTGCCCACGCCCTGACGACGCCGAGCCGCACCATGGCGGCGTTTATCAGTGAGCGCTGGCGGATGCAGCAACCGCCGGGCGTGCTGGCGAATTTCATGGACGTCCCGCCTGATCCCCTGCCATTGCCCGATGGCCCCCCGCGCATCGTGTGTGCCGGGCGACTGGAGCGATTCAAAGGGCAGGATGTGCTGGTGAAGGCCTTCGCACGCATGGCCGCCGCCCATCCCACGGCGGAGTTGTGGCTTATCGGCCCCGACAAATGGGGGGGGGCGAAGAGCTTTGCGCAGGTGGTTGAATGCCTGGTGCCCGATGCGCAGGTTCGCCGCCGCATTGTGTTACCGGGTCCGATGCACTTGCATGCGGTCCAGGCGGAGCTTCAAAAGGCATCGGTTGTGGTAATTTGCAGTTCGGGATTTGAGAGTTTTTCACTGAGCACGCTGGAAGCAATGGCCGCCGCCCGCCCGATCGTTGCCAGCCGCAGCGGGGCGATCCCGGAATTGCTGGACAACGGCCGATGTGGCCTGCTGGCTTCCCCTGGAAACGTGGCTCAATTTGCCGAAGCTTTGGATCGCCTGTTGACCGACCGCCCGCTGGTTGACCGCCTTCGCCTCGCCGCCCATGCCCGAGCGCGGAGCGAATACGACACCCAGGTGGTGCTGCCGCGTTTTATTTCAACCTACCATCAAGCCCAGGATGTGT
>JBBSFP010000310.1:0-3957 GCA_038238625.1 Tepidisphaerales bacterium | reverse complement strand
GGGAGTACCTGCAAGGTGCGATTAACCGCAACTACAATCGCAAACCCACATTGGATGACATTGACTTGGCGCTGCGTGATAACGGTGGCAAGTTCATGCTCGGCGCACAGACCATCGACCTGAATGAATCGGAATACGCTCCGACGGCCATCAGCCAGGTAGCGCAGACCATCGTGGCCGAAATCCAGAACAATCTGGAAGGCGGCACACTCGCCAACTTCATCATCGGCAGCGGCGGAGCCTGGCCGCACATCCAGCCGTTCATCCAGGAAACATTTGGTGATCAACTGCTCGACACGAGCAATTTCCCGGCAGCCCGCAAAGTTGACCCCTGGATGCGGAACGTGGTCGGCCTCAAGCGATTTGAGCTATTCAAGGCAGGCCGAAATGGCAAGGCCAAATAATTCGGACGACGACTCGATGCGGATCAACTTTCGGCTGAACCCGCGTCGCCCCAAAGAGCGGATCATTCTGGAGTTCCTGAAAAGACATGCTGAGAACTATGATGCATCTCGTGTTATCAAACAGACCCTTTACGAGGCCGCGACGGGTCGCTCATGGCTTAATGACCAGCCGATCACACGCGGCTCCGCTGATGAGTTCATCACACCAGAACTGCCAGAAAGAGATAATGAGCATGTCATTGACGACATCTTATCAGGGATTGACGACTGGCTGGGGCAGTGATGTGCCCCTTAGTCCGGTCTAAAAGGCAGAATGTACCCCTTTCGACTCCTCTTTTTGGTAACTGTTCACCTTTTTAGTTGGACGGGTGGGCAGTTAGCCAAAATCAATCTCTAACCCAAAATTGACTGAGCTATAGCTATTCAGAACTTATGTTCTATACTAAAATGTCTGGGACTTAGCCTTCCTCGTAAGTCGCCTTCGTTTTCGGTCTTCGTTTTCCACACGACAATATTTCCCTCAAGGGGTGAATACCATGAGTCGCAACCAGAAGCTGGTCGCGCTGATCAACATTCAGCAGCGGACGATTGCGTTAACGGCGTCGATCAACCACCTGCTCGGGCTTCTGCCGTTCCCCGTTGTCGCGGCGATTGGCCTCGTTGCCTTCGTTGTCGCGGCTATTTGTCTGCCGCTGAGAAACCCTTAGTGAGTGGGAACGTAGCAGGGTGTGATTACCTGCTATGTTCCTTCGAGTGAGGACGGGCAGCACGGAAATTCCTTTTGGAGTATAAATGGAGCGTGTTAAGCAAAAGGTACGCTAATGGCACGCGAGAACCGTCTGAAACTTCTCGAACCGAGCCGTCTGCCTCCACAACCCACCAGCCCCGCCATCGAACCCACTTTACCTGACCCGGCATCACTCGACAGTCGCCTGAATAGTGTTCAACGGCAGCAATATGTACAGGCTGTCGGCCAAAAATATGGCAATCAGCGGACGCAAAGTTTGATCCGTTCGCTGCAACGTGAACCTACATCCACCACTGCCAAGAAGCCAACGGCCAAAGAACCGGAAAAATTTGCCACCTATGAAGAGTGGATGGCTTCCTTTGATAACCTGACCACGTTCACTGCATTCGATAATGACCGGAGTGCGCCGTCACCGCCCGATACGAATCCTGACCTGGACTTTGGCCCCATGGGTACTAACCTGAAGGTTTTTGGCGGCGAAAACCCTGCATCGCACGATCCGGATGCACCCATCGATGAACGCGCCACCGATCCAGTGTACCAGCGATCTGACACGCAAAAGTTGGCCGATAAGTTCCTCGATCACCCCACCGATACCTGGGTGCAGGCCAATTTGCCGGATGAATTACGGCGGACGGCATATCAATTGCCCGCTGACTGCGCGGATATTTTGGTCATCCTGCGACATGTGTGGCTGTTCTACCATGGGCGCACCGAACACTATGGGACATGGACACTCGGTGTTGGTGCGGGCAAGACCGATAAAGAGCGCCAGCGCACGATTCAGAATGTGATTGTCGGGGAAGGCTCGGCATACAGCGGTAATGTTCAAACACTCGCGAACAGCTACAGCGATGACTCGGGTAGCCCGATTCTGAGCCTCAAAAAGCTGCAAAAGCTGCTGCATCCGGGTGATTTGCTGGTGTGGGAACATCAGACCGTCGATAAAGGCGGAAAGGCACGGCGCACTGGTGGACATAGCCAGACGATCATCAAAGTGGATCGTTCGGCAGACGGCGAAACGCTGAATAGTGTCGAAATGGCACAGGGTAACGAACCCTTTGGCAAAGATGAGGCCGCTGATATCCGGCGCGGGCAAAAGCAAAAGCCAACGGCAGGCCGTGATCCGCTGCGGGATACGCCTGGCCGGCGCGTCGAACAGAGTGTGTTCTTAGGAGAGCGCCTGAAGGAATTTGTGCCCGGAAAGTGGAGCTGGGATGACGGCCAGGACGACAAGGGGCAGCAAAAGCGGACAATCCTGGTTGCCGCGGGGCCTGCTGGATCGGCTGCACGAGCAAAAAACAAGACGGGCGTGAAGACGCTCGGCGAGCCTGCGGATTGGCTGCCCGTCGTGGCAAAAGCTAGTCGAGCTAGTTTTGAGATCACTTTCGAGTCGGCGATGCAAGCGGCTCGTGCGGCTGTCGAAGGCGGCGGGAGTCTTAGCGCACAGGACGCGCGGCAACTCGGACAAGCTGCCGGACTTCGATTGCGCGAACTGGATCAGCAAAAGCCAGCACTTGCTCCGGACGCACATCTGGCGCGCGTGACCGGGATCGAAGCGACGCTCGATGCCCTGGCAAAAGGCGCAACTCAAGCGGCATCGATGAAAAACGTGGCTGAGGTATTTGCGGCTATCAGAGCCGGGTTCGATGCCGCTGCCCGACGAGGCGAAACACAGGTCGATGGCGTGCGGCGCATCCCGGTTGAGGGATTGACACGCGGTAACCAGAAGGATGATCTGGGTGCAAGCGCGCAATCGGCGAAGGGCTGGGCAATTGTGCTGATCCCGAACTCGATATCGGACAAGCTGAGCAGTGCCGCTAAGCCGTCGGTTGAAGTGCTGCTGCACCTGCATGGCAAGAACAGCGGCTATCGCACAGCGGGCAGTGGACCCGCACGCGATGAAAACATCGACAAAATTGAAACACAGCTTCGCGTCAGTGGACGGCAGATGGTGGCCGTGCTTCCGCAAGGTGTTAGCAGTGCCGCAAAGACCAGCGCGTTCGGGGATGCATCATTTGGCTTTGATAGCAACGAATATCTGGATGAGGTGTTCGCCAAGCTGACCGGGTTGGGCGTGTGGCCGAAAACGCCGGCGGTATCGCAGGTCGTGCTTTCGGCGCATTCGGGCGGTGGCTTTGGGCTGACGCAGGGTGGAATGCTGGGCAGCGAACATGCTCCCACCAAAGCGGGTGGCAAGAAGCTGGGTGAGGTGGCGCTGTTTGATGCGATTAACGGGCCGAAAGAGCTAAAGACGATTGAAAAGTGGTTGTTTGAACAGCAGCTTCCGGACGTTTTGAAGCAGCTCGGCGGCATTGGGAAAGCTGCTGACCAGATAGCGTTTCTGTCGACGGATATGCGCTTCTGGGCTTTCTTTACAGGTGATCCGGCCAAGGCGAAGGCAAGCCCAAAGGCGCAGAATTATGCCGGACGACACCTGCAACTGCAAGCGGACCTCGAACAGTGGTTTAATGACCATGCGGCGGGACTTGATGCGGGGGTGCTGGCTGCCCTGAAGAAAAACTATCAGGTGATCTCGGCTGATCCGGCGGGCGATAAGCGCGATGCGGATACTAAACACAATCAGATTTTGGGGAGTGGCAATTTGCAAAGCGCGTTAGGCGCGTTGCCGTGAGGTTGATGCATAGGCGACAATTGGAGACTTGGGTAGTTGAAATTTTTTCGAGTATCCAATGAACGATAGACGATATGTGTTCTCGCTTTACTATCGTGGTCGCAATCGTGCGATGAACACGGGTGGAATCTGCGGCAAACTGGACCAGGAAAGTAACCGGGCTGGATCAT
>JBBSFP010000309.1:0-3960 GCA_038238625.1 Tepidisphaerales bacterium | reverse complement strand
TGAGAAATTGACTGCCGCGCTCAATGCCGGGCAGCGGGCGCAAACGCTGATGGGCGTCACCGGTTCGGGTAAGACCTTCACCATGGCCCACACGGTGGCGCGTGTGAATAAACCCACCCTGGTGATTTCCCATAACAAGACGCTGGCCGCCCAGCTCTATAGTGAATTCAAGGAACTTTTCCCGCACAACGCGGTGGGTTATTTCGTCAGTTATTACGATTATTATCAGCCCGAAGCCTACATCCCGCAGCGCGATATCTACATCGAGAAAGACGCCAGCCGCAACGATGATCTTGATCGCCTCCGGCTGGCCGCCACCAGTAACCTTGTCAGCCGCAGCGACGTCTTACTGGTGGCATCGGTATCGTGCATTTTCGGGCTGGGTTCGCCTATGGAATACACGCGCAGCGTGCTCCCGATTCGGCGAGGTACTTTAATTGATCGCGATGACATGCTGCGGAAGCTCATCGAACTGCAATACAACCGCAATGACATCGAATTCAAGCGCGGAGTATTCCGCGCGCGCGGCGACGTTGTCGAACTTCATCCGGCTCACGAGGAATTCGCATACCGTATCGAATTTTTCGGGGATGAAATCGCTTCCATCGATTCGATCAATCCGCTTACCTGTGAAATCCTGGCCAGCCACGACCAGGTATTTATCTACCCGGCTGTCCACTATGTGATGCCTGCAGATCGCGTGGCTACGGCCGTCAAGAATATCAGCGAAGAGCTGGATATGCGTGTGATGCAATTGCGCGGCGAAGGAAAATTACTGGAAGCGCAGAGGCTCCTGGCGCGCACTAAATATGACATCGAACAGATTACGGAAGTCGGTGTCTGCCCCGGCATCGAAAACTACAGCCGTCACCTTGATGGCCGTCAACCCGGCGAAAAGCCCTACACGTTGATCGACTATTTTGCGAAGAACTTCCTGCTGATTATTGATGAATCGCATGTCACCCTGCCACAGATACGCGCGATGTACAACGGCGATCGTATGCGCAAAGAAGTGTTGGTGGAGCACGGCTTTCGACTGCCCAGCGCCATGGACAATCGCCCGCTGAAGTTCGAAGAATTCGAGCAGATGTGGAATCAGGTCGTATTCGTTTCCGCCACCCCATCCAAATACGAAATGGACCTGACCGGCGGGGAAGTAGTGGAGCAGGTGATTCGGCCCACCGGTTTGATCGATCCGATGATTGAAGTGCATCCCGCCCAGGGGCAGGTGCCTGATCTGCGTGTACAGGTGAAACAGGTGGTCGAAAGCGGGCACCGGGCGCTGGTCACTACGTTGACCAAAAAATTGGCAGAGGACTTAAGCGCCTATCTGCAGGAGGCCGGATTCCGCTGCCGATATCTGCACAGTGAGATTCATACGCTGGAGCGCGTCGAGATTTTACGCGACCTGCGGAAGGGGGATTTCGATGTGCTGGTCGGGGTGAACCTGCTGCGCGAGGGTTTGGATCTGCCCGAAGTATCGATGGTGGCCATTCTCGACGCGGATAAAGCGGGCTTCTTGCGCAGCGAGACATCGATGATCCAAATGATCGGCCGGTCGGCGCGAAACGTGAACGCGCGCGTCATTCTCTATGCCGATACGATTACCCCGGCGATGCAAAAGGCCATGGACGAAACGGCCCGTCGGCGTATCATTCAGCAGCAGTACAACGTCGACCACAACATACAACCCACCACCATTGTCAAAGCCATCCGTCAGGGGATTGAAGCTGAGGTAAAGGCTAGGCATGTTATCGCGCAAGCAATTCACGCCAACGACGATCAGCTCGATCGCAGTGAGTTGATCAAGATGCTCAAGGAAGAATTGCAGCAGGCGATTGAAGGGTTGGAATTTGAGCGTGCTGCCCAGATCCGTGACAAGCTCGTTGAGATGGATGCACTGCCCGGAATCCAAAGCTCCGCCGCTAAAAACGCAGCCGCACAAAAGGCTGAAAGTGAACGGCAAGAGATTTGGCAACCGCAGCACAAGGGCCGGGGCAAGCGTCGTTTGGCCCGCTAGCGTTCGATTGGAATTGCCATGACCGTGCTAGACACCTTTCCCTCATTTCACGATCTTCGCGCCATTATTGATTTGGCGCGGTCTGAGGATCTCGGAAGCGGGGATGTCACCAGCCGACTTTTGATTGCCGAAGATGCAGTTGCTGTGGGTACGCTTTTACTGAAGGAGCCGGGAATCTGTTGCGGGTTGCCGATGGTGCAGATGATCTGCAGCGCCTATGACGAGCGCCTGAGTGTGGAGCAGATTCCGGGATTTCATCTGGAGATCATTGAAGGGCGGTTGTGTGAGTCACGGCAAACGCCGTTGCTACGCGTGCGCGGGCCGGAACGATCATTGCTCGCCGCCGAAAGGGTAATCCTGAACTTCCTGCAACGCATGTCCGGGGTGGCAACGCAGACGGCACGTTTTGTGCGGCGGGTGGATGGGACCAAGGCCCGTATTTATGACACGCGTAAAACCATTCCCGGCCTGCGACTGCTGGACAAATACGCCGTTCGCTGCGGCGGGGGGAGCAACTACCGCATGGGGCTCTATGATGGCCTGCTGGTTAAAGATAATCATTTGAGTGGCGTGCCGGTTCGCATGCTTGCCGAGCACCTCGAAGCCATTGTGCTGCGTAGTCGCTCCGAAGCGCCACAGCGATTCATTGAAGTCGAAGTTGACAATCATGACCAACTGCGTGAAGTGCTGAAAGTGGATCGCATTGATGCCATCCTGCTGGACAACATGGACTGCCCGGGCATGGCCGCCGCTGTCGAGCTGCGCAGGCAGGTTTTGACCACTCAACCTCATCGTAAGCAAAAAGTAGAGTTCGAGGCGTCCGGGGGTATCACCCTTGAGACGGTAAGGCCTATCGCACTCACGGGCGTGGAGCGCATCTCTGTGGGTGCCTTGACGCATTCGGTCAAAGCATTGGATATCGGACTTGACGTAGAGCCGCAATAGTCAAAGCTGAACCTATAATCGACAGCCCCCAGCCGACATTATATTGGGTCCCCCGTTTATCCCACCCCCACGGACTTGTCCATCCGCACCTTGAATCATCGATCTGGCGGTGAAGCAGTTTGACCGGGTCGCGCTATCGAGACGGCGGAGTCGGATTGTTCGAATTATGCAGATGATCCGACGCAAAGGATAAAGTGCCATCGCATCTGCGCCGATTCATACGACGGTTGGTTCGCATATTTTAGAATTGGCGCTTAACCAAGCGCAACAGAAGTTAGCGACGCCGACGGTATTCACGTTGAATGCCATGGGTCACAGACGTTTTAGCAGGAGTGGAATTATGTATAGCCATCACCATCGTCGTGCTCGCAAGAGCGGTTTTACGCTCGTTGAAATTCTGATCGTCGTGATCATCCTCGGAATTCTTGCGGCAATTGTGATCCCGCAGTTCACGAATGCCTCGACGAGTGCTAAGACTAATAGCGTTATTAGTCAGTTGCAGACTCTGCGCAGCCAGATTCAACTTTATAAATTGCAACATAATGATACCTATCCTGACCTGACCACGGCGCAATGGAGCGGGTTGATGAGCAAGACCGATATCAGTGGTGCTGTCAGTGCCAGTGGTGCCTATGGGCCCTACTTGGAATCGCTGCCGCGTAATCCATTGAATGGCAACAGCAAGGTGATCCTGTCCAACGGCACTCTCGATGCCGCGACGGGGTGGCTCTACAACCCCAGCACAGGCGATGTGACGGCTACCAACCAGTCGGCTGCCACCCGAACGTTTGATGAGAATAATCCCGTGCTGCAATAGTCGCGGCCACGACCAAAACACTGGGCCGCCGGCCAAATGGTCGGCGGCCGCTGCGTGATTGAATAGCAATTCTGGTCGCCAAGTCAACTCGAAACGTCGCACTGTAGAGATACAACCGAGGCAGGTCGGTGAGCTAACGAACGAGGTTGTTATGTTTCGCCCCAGCCCGCGAAATAGC
>JBBSFP010000308.1:0-3962 GCA_038238625.1 Tepidisphaerales bacterium | reverse complement strand
ATGTATGGCTGGGGTTTAGCGCCATCAGCGGGCGCGCTTTGCAGGTGATCTATCACTGTGCGCAGCGGCAGTTTATGTTGCAGGATTCAATCCTGCCACGCGTCGAGGAATTTGCCGCGACGAAAACCGAACACCGAATTCCCTGGTCGATTTTTCAATTGAGCTGCCGAATCAGCGCTGACTATGCCCTCAAAACACACCGTCTCAATGCCGGGGATTTGAGCCTGACGTTTGAACGGCAGAAGACCCGTGTGACAGTGCGCCAGGTGGCGGTGGCATCCCTGGCGCTGACGCGCATGCCTCTCGAAAAATGGTTGAGCCAGGAGGAACATGCGTACCATCGGCATTACCACGCGCTTGGGCAGCCCAAGCCGGTCAAATGTACCGGGAGCGGTAATCAGAAGCTGGCGGGTTTGATACGTGAATCGAGGCTGCACCTTCGTTTTTTGCCGTTGCGCATGCTGGGCAAGCTGCCGCCGCACCGTTACGTTTATGCGCTGCATGATGCAGAGCACGATCGCCTGATTTTGCTTGATGGGCCTGAGCAAGATGAGCTGCTGGCGGTAGCGCGCACCGTTGGTTGGGCCCGGACATGAAGTGTGCGTTCTGATGCTACATCGCCAGCAGAATTCTTTGCTCACCCCCAGGCAATCGCTTGCGGCGCGACCGGTGCAATTGCTGGTCGCGGAAGTGATCGATTTGCCAACGGGCGGGGCAAAGCTGGTGATTCCCTTGCAACAGCGCAGACTGGCGCGCTGGTTTTTCAGAATGCCACCCGATGCCAAGCGCACTTACGAATTGGATGCGCTGGGTTTGCTGGTGTGGAATAGTTGCGACGGAAGAAACAGCGTGTTGCGAATTATCCGCTTGCTGGCCAGGCGTTATCACCTCACCGTGCGCGAAGCGCAGGTCTCAACGCTCAGTTTTCTGCAGACGCTCGCGCGCAAGGGGCTCATAGGCCTCCAGGTGAAGCACTGACCGTCCATCTTGATCTTGCTGAGTGAGGCATTGGAAATCCGATGGTCGCCCGCCCAATTCAACGGCAGATCGTGCTACCGGTCAGCAAGGCGTTTGACATTGCCTGGAAGAGCCTGCGTATGCGCATGGGTCGCAGCTTGCTGGTGACCAGTGGCATCGTACTAGCGCTGGCATTTTTAAGCCTGATCCGCAACAACCAGGCCATGGTGGACGGGATGCGGCTGTGGATCCACAACGCCGCTTCAATCGAAGGGCAGGGCAGCGAATTTGACGCCTATCGCTCGCAGCAGATCGAGCTGCGCGAGACGCTGGCGAATGATGCGAACGTACTGGCGAAATCCGACCGGCGGACCGCGCGACCCGCGCGCTGGGACCCTGCGCCCGTGCTGGGCAGCGACTGGGGCTCATTGCAAAAAGAATTGGGGGCACTACCGGTGGCTATCGATTCATGGAACCCCGCGACCGCTGACCCCCCCGCTGCGCTGGCGAAGCTTCAACATTGGATTGCCGCACGGCGAAAGCTGCTGCAGATCCAGCAGGCGCTGGCGGGACCGCAGAGTTTGCAGGCGATGATGCACACGCATGGAATTCCCACTGACCCGGTGGAAATTGCCAATGACAATAATCAGGCACGTTGGCTTTCGGGCCTGGCGCTGCTGGTGGCGTTTGTGGGTATCCTCAATTCGATGCTCATGAGTGTCACCGAACGCTATCGCGAGATCGGCACCATGAAGTGCCTGGGGGCGCTGGATAGTTTCATCATCAAGCTCTTCGTGATCGAGAGTCTATTGCAGGGGATGGTCGGCACCGTGCTTGGAGTGGGCATCGGCTGTGGTCTGAGCCTGACATCCATGACGTTAACGTATCACGGCTATGCTTGGAAACATGTCTTGTGGGATCGGATTATTATGAACCTGGTGGGGTGCGTGGTGGTTGGCATTGTGCTGACGGTGGCCGGGGCAGTGTACCCGGCATGGCGCGGAGCGCGCATGCAGCCAATCGAAGCGATGCGCGCGGATACCTAGCGTGGTGGATGGATGTCTGTAACAAGTGAAGCTGCCGCCCTCACGCCCCTCGCTGAACACACGGTGCGGACCATTGACGTGAAGCGTTTCTACAAAATGGGGAACGAAACCATCGACGCGCTCAAGGGGATCAGCGTCAGCATCAACCGCGGCGAGTACATCTCGATTATGGGCCCCAGTGGGTCGGGCAAGAGCACCTTTTTCAACATGATCGGTGGGCTGGATAAACCCAGCGAAGGCAAAGTGTACATTGACGAAGTCGATATTGCGCAGCTGGATGCCTACGAGCTCGCGTGGATGCGCTGCCACAAGATTGGGTACATCTTTCAGACGTTTAACTTGATTCCAGTGATGACGGCACTGGAGAACGTGATGATGCCGATGGTATTTGCTGGCATCCCGACTTCCGATGCCCAGGAAAAAGCCGCGCAGATTTTGAAACGCGTGGAACTGGGCCATCGCCTGATGAACCGCCCCAGCGAAATGTCAGGCGGGCAGCAGCAGCGGGTGGCCATCGCGCGCGCTTTTGCCAACGATCCGACGATTATCCTGGCCGATGAACCCACGGGAAATCTGGACCTGAACACCGGCAAACACATCATCGAATTGCTTCGAGAAATGAACCGCGAGAAGAACGTGACCATCATCAGCGCTACTCATGACCACAAAATGCTGGCGGTGTCCGACCGAATCATCTGGATCCGCGATGGCCAGATCGACAAGATTCAAAATCGGCAGGATCTCAAGATCGAAGAAGGCGTAATTGAAGGAGCGGGCGGGGAAGCAATGCACTGAGTCGCAATTTACCCCCAACTGGCTTAAACGCGCCTAAGCCTCACTAGGATGTCCGCCCCGCAAAAAACGATGCGCTCCAGTGCGGAGCGCATCGTTTGGTTACGGTGCTTAAATTTGCGGCGATTAACCGCGGAAACATTGCATTATCGCGACCGGCGTCGACGGGCGACGGCGGGGGTGGAGATGAGGTTAAGCTGCATCCAGTTAAAGTTGGCGACGGCACCGCTGCCACCGTTGCGATCAAGCACGAGTGTAAGCATGTGCTTCCCGGCCGACACACTGATGCCGCGGTTGACTACGGTCTGGTATTTCTGCCAACTGTGGGTGTTGAGGGCGCTGGTGGATGGCGTGATATCGACGCCGTCAATCGTAAAGTGGTACTGACCCCCGCGCCCCACGGCGGCCAGGCGGGTGGCCAGGTTGTAGATACCGGTGGTCGCGACGTTGATGGTGTAGTTGAGCCACTCCCCGGCGACGGCGGACCCGATGGCTTTGCCATGCCCGTTGGGTGAATCGGCACACTTGAAGATATCGACGCCCGTTGTGCGATCCTGATGACCTAGGTTTGCCGAGTCATGATCGTGGTAGGCGATTTCTTCGCCACCGTTATCAAAATCCTCGGCCTCGATAAGGCCCGGGGCAGCGATGGGACTGCGGCCAAAGGGAGTATCGTTGGCGACCACCTTGGGCGGTGCGACGGGCTGTGGCGCAGGCGTCGGCGCGGGGGTTGGGTTGTTAATGCGGACCGGAACCGGTGGGGGAACGGGCACCGGTGCCGGCTTGGGCGTCGGAATGGGGGATGGAGTTGGTTTTGGGCTGGGCGTCGGCGCGGGGTTTGGCACCGGAACCGGGGGGGGGACGGGCGCGGGCGCTGGTTTAGGCGCGGGTGCCGGCGCGGGTGCCGGCGCGGGCGCGGGTGCCGGCGCGGGCGCGGGCGCGGGTGCCGGCGCGGGCGCGGGTGCCGGCGCGGGTGCGGGCGTTGGGGCTGGCGTGGGTGCCGGTGCCGGCGCGGGTGCAGGGGCCTTGCCACCACTTTCTTGGATCGACAATTGGATGGCCGAGTAAACGTTCAGGCGATAGTAGGTACCGCTGGAATCGTACACCGGTTTCCCGCTCTGCTGGAGGATCGACATGATCTGCGATGGCGTAAAGTTGGGATTCACT
>JBBSFP010000307.1:0-3963 GCA_038238625.1 Tepidisphaerales bacterium | reverse complement strand
CTTTGGCCCCCAGCGGCTCTCAAGCCCCGGGGAGTTCTAATATGAATTTGAACCCGCAGGATTTCATCAAGATGATGATCACGCAGCTTCAAAATCAGGATCCGCTGCAGCCGATGCAGAGCAGTGAAATTCTTTCGCAGATGAGCCAGATTGGGCAGTTGCAATCCTCCACGACGCTCCAGACTGCAATCAACGGCTTAATGCTGCAAAACCAGATTGGCTCGGGGAGCAACTTGATGGGCAAGTCGGTCACGGGGTTGGATGATGACAACAAAAACGTGTCTGGTGTGGTCAAATCGATCAGCGTGGTGGACAAGAACGTATACCTGCAACTGGATTCCGGCAGCAGCCTGCAATTGGGCCGTGTGACTGCGGTCACCACGCCACCCAGCGCGGGGGCGGCTGCAGCCAGCACGACCGGAGGCATTGCCACCACCGCCACCAGCACCACCACAGGTTAGCTGTATTTACAAGGATGGCATTTTTTGTAACCCCTTTGATTGACTCGCCGAGATTGGATTTGTCGTATGGCTCTTACCAGTGCATTGTTCACCGGGCTTTCTGGGCTGGATGTCAACCAGACGCGTTTAAACGTCATTGGTAACAACATCGCCAACGTGAATACCACGGCGTTCAAGTCCAGCAGGGTGCTGTTCACGCCGCAATTTTATGTGACGGATTCCGGCGGTGCTCCCCCGACGAGCGATTTCGGGGGTACCAACCCCACGCAGCGCGGGCTGGGTGCCACAGTGGGTTCAATCGAGAAAGACATGACCGGCGGTTCCATCGAACCGACGGGTAAACTGACTGACCTTGCTATTGAAGGAGCGGGTTTTTTCATTGCCAAATCGGCCGCGGGGACCAAATTCACACGGGATGGCTCATTCACCCTCAACTCGTCGAACCAGTTGGTTACAGCGGCGGGAAGTTTTGTGCAGGGCAACGGTGTCGATAAGAATTTCAATCTTGTGCCCGGACAGTTGCAGAATCTGACGATCCCTGTGGGCACCGCGATCAGTGCCGAGGCATCGCAAAACGTGACCTTTCAGGGGAACCTGGATGCCAACGGCACGCTGGCGGCGGGCGCGAGTGTGCTGAACACCCAACCGCTGACGGCGGTCGGAGGGGGTGCCGCCGCGCAGACGACCGATCTGCTCACCAACGTAGCTGCTACTGCCGCACCCGCGACGGCGCTGTTCAGCGTCGGACAAACGTTCACATTGCAGGGGAAAGTCGGGACGCGTGATTCGGCAGCGGCCAATTTCACGGTGACAGCCACCAGCACCGTGCAGGATTTAATGAGCTTTTTCCAGAATTCACTGGGCATCAACACCACGGCACCCAGCCCGGCGGGGGCACCGGCGCCGGGGGCATCGCTGATCGCCGATCCTACCGATCCACTGAGTTCGCTGTTTACGGTGACCGGGAATGCTGGTAACGACAATGCGCTGACGCTCAGCGCCGGTTCGTTCACCACCAACACCGGTGCGGCTCCGCTGAGTTTTGCCAAGGGGACCGATGGCGCCGGCATTGCCAACAACCCCAGCGGCGAAAGCGTGGAGACAACGGCGATTGCGTATGATTCGCTAGGCACGCCTATTTCAGTCAATGTCACCACTGTTCTGCAGAGCCGAAGTACGGCCGGTACGGTCTGGCAATTCTACGCCAACTCACCGGATAACAAGGGAATAGGTCAGTCCATCGGTGCGGGCACTCTGTCGTTTGATAACAACGGCAAGTTGCTCTCGAGCACCGGCAACGGCGTTAGCGTGGATCGGACTGGCACTGGTGCCAAATCTCCGCTGGCGTTTAACCTTGATTTCTCCCACATGTCGAGCCTGAGCGATACACACCCGTCGCAGATGGTAATGACCAAGCAGGATGGTTCCCCGATCGGAACGCTGGGCAGCTATTCCATAGGCACCGACGGGGTGATCACCGGTTCGTTCACTAACGGACTGACGCGCACGGTGGGGCAGGTGGCGATTGCCACGTTCGATAACCCCGGCGGGCTGGTGGACGATGGCGCGAACATGTATTCCACCAGTGCCGACAGCGGGGTCCCGATTATCACGACGCCTTTGAGCCAGGGGTCGGGCAGCATTCGCTCGGGCGCGCTGGAACTGAGTAACGTTGATTTGTCGAAGGAGTTTACCAACCTGATCGTCGCCTCCACGGGTTTCTCGGCGGCGAGCCGGGTGATCCAGACCAGCGATCGGTTGCTGAGCGACCTGCTGCATAGCCAGGGTTGATCTGGGCTGGCATATTTTTGGGTTTAGCCCCCGCGACAGGGTGTTTATTCTGCTGTCGCGGGGGCAGCTAAAATTCTGAGAATGGGCGTCGGCCGCCCCACAGGAGGAGCCGTGATTCAACTGACGCGTTTGAACGGACAGATGTTCGTGATCAACGCCGAGAAAATTCGATTCGTCGAAAGCACGCCCGATACCATTGTATGTTGCGACACGGGGGACCGCGTGATGGTGCGTGAGACGCTGCAGGAAGTGATGCGCCGCGCAATTGATTATGCGCGGGTGATTCGACGGCCGGTCACGGATTGACCCCGAGCTGCCACGCGCGAATCGCGAGCCGGGGGCGATTAGGGTGAAGAACTGAAAATGCGGCGTGGGGATCGCCTACCACATTTGCGCGAATTCAGCCGCACGTTTTGCCGATAGTTCAACAGCCGCTGGTGTCATCTTGATGGCACGGGAGGCTCCATGAAATTATGGGACGCTCGCCAGCGTCGTTGAAAAGATCGGAAAGAAAATGTCTGACAAACCGAAAAAAGAAGCTGAATCAAAGCCTGCCGCCGATGGGCATGGTGAGGAGAAGCCCAGGAAAAAGGGGTTGCTCAGCAAGTTGCCGGTGTTGCTGGGCGGATGCATGATCCTGGAAGCGGTGGTTTTGTTTGCGGGCATGAAGATTTTCGGGGGGAGTCCAAAAAAAGCGCAAGCGGAAGTGACCCTGGCGGAGGGGCATGATGCCGAGCCGAAAGCAGAAGCTTCCGCGCACGAAGGTGGCGGGGGCCATGAGGCAGCTTCGGCGGGCCATGGTGGGGCCGAGGGCGCTGCGCCGGAGGCGGCGGCGGTGGATGAGAAGCGCAACTACGAAGTGACCGTGGTTGACTTCAAAGCAACCAACATGCAATCCGGCCGCACCACCTTTTACGATGTTCAGTTCAAGCTGGTGACCAGCGGAAAACATAAGGCTCGGGTGGAGCGCGCTATTGCCGAAAACGACGGGCTCATTCGCGACAAAATCGGAACCATCATGCGGCAAAACGATCCGGCGAAGCTCAACGGTGGATCGGAGCCCGGGCTTGAAACCTTGAGGCGGCAGGTGAAATTTCAGCTCGATGAGATCATCGATAAAAAGGGCGAGGGGCTGGTTCAGGAAGTTTTAATCCCGCGCTGCACGCCGTATCGCGCGGATTTTTAGAGGTGTAAGTAATTTCACAAGACCTGTAATCGGTGGGCCGGGGGCGGCGGGGGAAGCACACAAATACCAAAGGTATTCGAAGGTTTAGTTGCGGTGGGTTTATCGCACCGGTACAATCCGTGCGCACTTATCGGACCTTGCCAGTCGTCCACATCGCCAAGGATGGTGAAAAATGGCCGAAGAAAATCCCTCCGACGCGACTATTCCAGCGCATGAAACTGACCAAAGCACGGGCCCCAATTTGGCCGCTGAGACTTCGCACGCTTTAGCCGACGCAGCAGGCGACGTGACCTTTCCGGCGAACATGGAATTTTCGTCCCAGGCTGTGGACGCCGACGCGGGGACTTCGGAAAGTTTCGATCAATCCGCAATTGATGAACTGCTCAAGCAGGCAAACTTTGACGACCCTGGCTCAGCCGCCGGGGGAGCCGATGGCTTACCCGATACCACAGATTTCAAGCTGCCAAACTTTCAACAGGTGTTGCAGGATGCGCAGGTGTCGAGCATCGACCTGCTGCGCGATGT
>JBBSFP010000306.1:0-3983 GCA_038238625.1 Tepidisphaerales bacterium | reverse complement strand
GTACGCGAGCTGGGTTCAGACCGGCGTGAGCCAGGTCGGTCCCTATCTGCTGTGCGCGAAGGAACCTTGACGACGCCTCTTCCATAGTACGAGAGGATTTGGAAGGACTGACCCCTGGTGTACCAGTTGTCGCGCTAGCGGCATGGCTGGGTAGCTATGTCGGGAACGGATAAACGCTGAAAGCATCTAAGCGTGAAGCCTACGTCAAGACGAGGGTTCCATGGCCTTCGGGCCGAGAGACCCCGGGTAGACCACCCGGTTGATAGGCCGGAGCTGTACAGACCGAGAGGTCCTCAGGTTACCGGTACTAACGGTCAATTGCTTGACCACTTTTATCGATCATCGTTGCTCAAAAAGTGTGTTCGACTTCGCGAAAGTAAGCAACGCAAAGCCTCCCCTCAAAAATCATTCATAAATCAAGCTCCTCGGTTTGGGTTAAACCCCAAACCGAGGATTTGCTGGTGGCTATATTAGTAGGGTCACACCCGTTCCCATTCCGAACACGGCCGTTAAGCCTGCTAAGCCGATGATACTGCTTCTGCGGGAAAGTAGGTTACTGCCAGCTTTTTCTACGAAAAAGAACCCGGCCCCTCCAAGGGCCGGGTTCTTCTACATGAACGTTACGGATTTAATCTTACGCTTCACGTTTCTGCAGAATCGACAAACCGTCGCGCGGGTGCATCCCGCGCGGCTTTTGTCATACGCACGATCCAACCCGCCCCCTTGCTTTATAGTTTGTCAATTAGCCCCTTCGGCTGCCTGGAAGCCCCAAGCCGATTGGATTGCTATTGGTCGGGATTATCCAATAACTGTTGAAGCCGCGCCGCGAGCGCAGGAACAAATCTTCCGGGCCAAGTGGCATCAATGAGGCCCACCTCAAGCAGGTCTAACAGATGTACCTGATCCTTACGCCGGTAGGACGTCAATTTCATTTTCACCAGCGCTTCAAGCGCGAGCACCCGTAACGCACCTGCTTTTTCCGATTCAGCCACTCCCGGGGCCGCAACTTCATAGGCGGGCCGAATTTTTTCACCAGCAAAGACAATGTGCACGGCGTCGCGTGGCGTTGCATGCGGCCCATCCAGGAAAACATCAACGCCGGCGACTTGATCGTAAATGAAACCGCTGGATTCCAGGCCGACGATTGCGGCAGGCAAGTCGGCCCGCTGGAGCAATATGTCGACATCTTGCGTGTTGCGAACCGCCGCAATATCTACGGTTGCTACCCAGACTGCGACGGCATTACCGCCTGCAACCGCATAAAGTATATGCGCGGTCTCCAGCGCGGCGGTGGCTCTGAGCAGTCGGTCGCGGACGCGTTCCACGGCGAAGACCATCCGATCCAATAAGTTCATCTGCAGGTTGAAACTCGGCACGCTATGATAATATCACAAGCTATTTACGTACGGAAAAGCAATTTTTAGGACTTAGCACCAGACAATGCCGAGTTCAAGACGAAACCACAATGAGAATATTCGGGGTCGGCGAGCAAGAAATTGAGGCAACTGACCAGCGTGGTCGTCTCACGCACCCAGTCAGGACCGCTCTCTTCGGCTTTTTGTTTTCGATCGGGGCATTTGTCATTGAGTTTTCTAGGCAAGTAAATACGAACAACAGCGTGATCGGATTCCTGATCTTCTTGTCGATCGCGCCAATATTAAGTTGCATGTATGCTTTTGTGGGTTGGCGATACAGCCGCAGGATTGCCCGTGCAGTGGTGGGAGCTATCGCGTTGGCGATTGGTGCCGTAGGCACTGGTTACCTATTATGGTTGGGCGGCAGCATCCGGTTCCTAGAGTAATGACATAGTCTTACAGGGGGCTATCCTGCTCAGCCCTCTGTCAATCGCCACCAGGACACAATGGGGTCACCGGCGGTTCTGGATAGCCCTGCGGGCATTGCTACTAATTCCGGGAACCCTAATACTATACCGCCGTGTCCTTCCACGACGCTTTCGAAGCCTCGGTTACATTCGACCCCGTGGGGGATGCGCAGGCGTTTTACCTATCAGTGCCGGCGCGGTGGGTGGTGTACTTGATGGCGGATGCCGATGATCGGCCGATTCAATTACTTTGCGTTCGGAATTTACGATCGAGCCTGCGGCGACGGCTGGGGCAGGAGGCGGCGGTCGCCGAGCAGCCGGGGGGGTTGTCGCGCAGGATTGATTACCGGCAGATCGTGCGACGAATTCATTGGCGGCGGGTTGATAGTACATTTGAAGCGGACTGGCGATATTTCGAAGCCGCACGACGGGTGTTCCCGCAGACCTACCGGGGAATGGTCGGCTTTCGCCCGGCCTGGTTCATTCATGTAAACCCCGAGACGGCATTTCCTCGGTTCATTAAAACCATTGATCTTTCGAGCCGCACTGGGATCTTAATCGGGCCGGTTGAAGACAAGCATGCAGCCGCGCGGCTCATTGAGCTGGCGGTCGATTGCTTCGATTTGTGCCGCTATTACAGCATCCTGGTGCAGGCTCCCCATGGGAGGGCTTGTGCCTATAAGGAGATGGGCAAATGCCCGGCACCATGCGATGGCTCAATTTCAATGGATCAATACCGGCGGCTGCTGGCGATGGGCATCGAGGCGATCATCGATCCCACATCACTGATTCACGAACATACTCAGCGCATGTCTTTAGCGGCGGCTGAGATGCAATTTGAATCAGCGTCCAAGATCAAGGCATTCGTTGCCCAGCTTCAGATGTTTGCCGCAGGGCCATTTCGCCATGCGCGGTATTTATCTGATTTCAAATACTTATCAGTGCAACGGGGCCCGCGCTCCGGAACGGCTAAGCTTTTTTTAATCACACCGGGGGCGATCGAACCCATCGCCTGCCTGACCGGGCTGCCCACAGATTCTGAACTGATCGGCCACGTTTTGAATCGGGGCGCCCAAGCGGACTTGGTTGCAGACGCCGATTTGTTGGGCGTCGTAACCCATCACCTGTTTGCTCCACAAAAAGCGGCCGGCGTTTTGCTGCCAATGGATGCCTTGGATCACAGTTCCCTTGCCAACGCCTATCGCCAGTCAATCAAACAAGTCAGTAAAGACGATGAAGCAGCGGCGGCCGAGGCGACCGGGGAAGAAGGATTAATGAAGGAGATGCAATCGCTGTGAGAATCGCTCGGCCGCAAAATGTGTTGGTGAGCCGAATCGAGCTGCCAATGCTTCGGCAATTTCTGATGTTTCTGGCTGCCGAGCGCGGGCTGGCGGCGAATTCGATCCTGGCATATCGGCGAGATCTGGAAAGCGCGAGCGACTTTTTCCAAGCTGCGGGCCGCACGTTGCTGACAGCGGATGTAGACCTTTTTCGCAGGTATCTGCATGCGCAGTCTCGGGCCGGCCAAACCACGCGCACTGTCGCGCGGCGGGTGGCGGCGATCCGAGTTTTTCTGCGTTACCTGGAGGGGCATGGGCACGATGCGAGGGCGATCTTGCAGCAATTGGAACGCCCCAAGCCCGAGCAATCACTTCCCAAGATTCTCAGCAGATCGCAGGTGAATGAACTGATCGCGACACCTGATCCGAAGCTGCCGCTCTTTGCACGCGACGTCGCCATCCTGGAATTGCTTTATGCCAGCGGGCTTCGCGCTACGGAATTGTGCGAGTTAAAATTGCGCGATACCAATCTGGAGGTGGGTTGCGTGCGTGTGCTGGGCAAAGGGAGCAAAGAACGCATCGTGCCACTGGGCAAAGCGGCCCGGCAGGCGGTCGCCCATTATCTAAGTGATTGCCGACCACGGCTTCAACGCCTTCCCAGCGATCGGCTTTTTCTATCGCGCAGCGGTAAACCGATGGAACGCATCGGACTCTGGATGTTGGTGGAAAAATATGGTCGCCGCAGCGGGCTGCTCAAGAAAATTTCGCCGCACACGCTTCGCCACTGCTTTGCAACGCATCTGATAGGTGGCGGGGCGGATCTGCGTATTGTGCAGGAGTTGCTGGGCCACAGCGATATTGCCACCACGCAGATTTACACG
>JBBSFP010000305.1:0-3994 GCA_038238625.1 Tepidisphaerales bacterium | reverse complement strand
TTCCTTCATGACGGCCTGGATACGGGGCCAGAAACGCGAGTAGGTATTCTCAGCCTGCTCTTTAGCCTCTCGCGTCCCCTTGATCCAGCCCGTGCTGAAACCCTCGATCTGTTCGAGAATAACGCGGCGGCCCATGTCGGTGCCGGGATCGGCGGCGGCGACCTTCTGCTTGGAGTTTGGATCGACCATCTGCGCGGCCGTCACATCGTTCATCTCGTCGATCATCTGACGGAAGATATCAATGGCACGAATCTTCATCTCTTCGTCGTATCCTTCGATCTCCTTTTTGAGCTGTTTCTTCTGCTCATCCGTCATGTGCATACGACGACTGAAACGCTGAGCCCCGATGACCACGCCCTCTTCACCCGCGGGCATTTCAAGAGAGTCGTTTTTAACGTCTTCACCGGCGCGGCCGAAGATGGCATGCAGCAGTTTCTCTTCGGGGGTCAATTCACTCTTACTCTTGGGGGCGACCTTACCCACCAAGATATCGCCCGGACCGACACGCGTGCCGATCCGCACGATGCCGTTTTCATCCAGACTGGCTAATGCCCGATCAGAGACGTTGGGAATATCACGGGTAAACTCTTCGCGACCGAGCTTGGTTTCGCGAATTTCCACATCGTATTCTTCAATGTGAATCGAAGTGAAGGTGTCTTCTTTGACCAGCCGCTGACTAATGACGATGGCGTCTTCGAAGTTGTAACCATCGTATGTCATGAAGGCCACGAGGACGTTTCGGCCCAGGGCCAGTTCGCCCTGGAGCGTGGCAGCACCATCGGCGATGATCTGCCCCTTCTTAACCCGCTGGCCCTTCTTGATGATGGGCTTTTGGTTCAGGCAGGTGCGCTCATTAAGACCGACAAATTTCCGCAGCAGGTATTCATCGGCGTTGTCAATCAGGATGCGCATCGCATCGACATAGGTGACCGTACCCGGGCGCTCGGCGCGAACGACCATGCCGCTGTTTTGCGCGACGGGCCGTTCCATACCGGTGGCCACGATTGGGGGGTCAACGATGAGCAACGGCACGGCTTGGCGTTGCATGTTGGAACCCATCAATGCGCGGTTGACATCATCGTGTTCCAGAAACGGGATCAGCGCCGCGGAAACCGAAACGGTCTGCCGGGGGCTGATGTCGACAAACTGCACATCACGGCTGGGAACTGTCGCCAGGTCGCCCTGCACGCGTGCCAGCACGTTGCCTTTACGAAGGTGGCCATCCTTTTCCAGGATATCCGGTGGTGCCAGCACCGATTTCATTTCCTCATCGGCACGAAGGTATTTGTGCGCGCCGTTGACCTGGCCATCTTTCACCACGCGATAGGGGGTGATGAGGAAGCCATACTCATCAATGTCGGAATAAATCGACAGCGATGCGATCAAACCAATGTTGGTACCTTCGGGAGTTTCAATCGGGCAGATGCGGCCGTAATGGGAAATATGTACGTCTCGCACTTCGAAACCCGCGCGCTTGCGGTTTAGTCCGCCGGGGCCCAGGGCCGACAGGCGGCGCTCGTGGGTCAGCTGCGAAAGCGGGTTGGTCTGATCGACCACCTGTGAAAGTTCGCCGCGACCAAAGAAGAAATCGATCGAGCTGCTGATGCTCTTGGAATTGACGAGTTCCGCGATGCGGCCCAGCTCGTTGGGGTCCTTGAGGCTCATTCGCTCCTGCACCGTACGCCGGAGTTTGAGGAAACCCTTGCGCAATTCCTCAGCCGCCAGTTCATCGATGGTGCGCAGGCGGCGGTTACCAAGATGATCGATATCGTCGGTGTAACCTTCACCACTGCGAAGCTTGAACATGTATTTGAGCGAATTGACGAGATCTTCGCTGCGCAGGGTCATGACCGTTTCAGGTACCCGCTGATCAAATTTGCGATTGATGCGGAATCGACCGACGCGGCCGAGCCGATAGCGATTTTCGTCGTAGAATTTTTCCTCGAACAGCGTCTTGGCCTTGTCCAACTGCGGGGGATTCCCCGGACGCAGGCGGGCGTAAATCTTGATCAGAGCCGACTCGTGTGTTTCGGCGGAATCTTCGGCAAGCGTGTTGAGGATGAGCGGGTCAGCCACCTTTGTGATCACTTCAACATTCTTCAAATTGGAAGCCTGAATCTTGGAAAGAGCCTCGCCGATCAGGGCACCGGCCTTGGTGAGAATTTCGCCACTCTCTTTGTCGATAATGTCGGCGACGGCGTAATAGGTAGCCTGGAGCTGCGCGACCTTGACTGTTTCCACAGCATAGAACTCGCGGATGATGGCGTCACTGGTGCCGTATTTGATATCGAGTGCGCGCAGGAACGTGGTGGCGGGGATCTTGCTGGATTGATCGATGCGGACCGCCAGTGCATCTTTCTTGGTGACCGAGCACTCGATCCAACTGCCACGCTCGGGAATCACGCGGCAACCATGCAGCGGGCGATCGCCCTCCTGCACTTCAACTAGAAAATCCACGCCAGGCGAACGGTGCAGTTGGTTAACAATAACGCGTTCGGCACCGTTGATGATGAACTCGCCGCCGCCGATCATGATGGGGATTTCACCCAGAAAGATCGAATCGGTTACGGTTTCTTCCTTGTCCTTGCGGACGAGGCGCACGTTGATGCGGAAAGGCATGCCGTAGGTGAGGCGCAGGGCGCGGCACTCATCGGGGGTGTAGCGGGCTTCGGACAATTCATACCCGCGCCGCTCATCCCCCTGGGGTTCATATTCATATTCCAGACGAAGGTTCCCGTCGTAGCTTTCAATGGGGAACACTTCACGCAGGAGGGCCTCGAGACCTTCGGGCTTCCGCTTGTCAGAAGGAACCTCCTTCTGAAGGAAGCGCAGATAAGCCTGCGTCTGCACGTTGATGAGATTGGGAACCGGCAGCGCGTCGCCGCGCTTGCTGAAATCACGAGTCTCTGGCGACTGCATTTGCATCAGCTTGTCCTTCCGACAAGGGGAATTTATTCTTCGCCCGGCATCTCACACACCCATTCGCCACCCACCCCCGGGAGGGCGATGGAATCGACAAAATGAGCCGCTTAAAAACAAAAGCGGCTTTTGAGCCGGGCATCACGCAAACATTGGGCACCCGGGGGAGACACAGGATTTCGACGGCCAAACCTAAATGGACCACACCAAAAACCAAAGTGGTGAACCGGCGCAACGACAAAACCAGAGCAACTCCCACTTACAGAAGCTGGGAAACGCCCTGGCAGTTACGCGAGATTAATCGTTTTGGTGGTCAATGCTGACATCAATCACATTAGCGGGCGTGAGATTTCAAGTCAACGATTAATTTTAGTCAAAAATTCCAGAGTATGCAGACTGCGATTTGATTGCTCATTAAGCAAGGATGTCGATCACGCAAACCCGGCTTGCATCGCGCCCACGAACGAAAAGACCGGGGCACCCCTGTGCCCCGGCCCCATTCGATGACCTGATTTGAAGCCGACCGTGCCTGAACGCTCCCCGGGATCAAAACCAAAAAGCGCGCAGCAAACTTACTTCAGCTCGACCGTAGCGCCCTGGTCTTCCAGCGTCTTTTTAAGCTTCTCGGCGTCTTCCTTGGTGAGGCCTTCTTTGACGACCTTCGGGGCACCCTCAACGAGATCCTTGGCTTCCTTGAGCCCGAGGCCAGTGGCGGTGCGAACTTCCTTGATGACCTGGATCTTCTTATCGCCGGCTGCCTTCAGAACTACGTCAAAAGTAGTTTTCTCCTCGGCCTTCTCCGGGGCTGCGGCGGCAGCGCCTCCACCGGCACCGGCGGCCATCATCATGCCACCCGCGGCGGCTTCGATTCCGTACTTTTCCTTCAGGTATCCCGAGAGATCCACTGCCTGCTTCAGCGTCAGCAAAGCCAGCTTGTCGCCCAGTTCCACTACGTCAGTTGCGAATTCTGCCATGATCATCTCCGGACCGTAACGTGGCCTATCCGTGTCGAAACCAATCCCGTTCCAAGAGTTCGCTTCACATCGAAACGCTTTAACCCCTCGCGGGGACAGTT
>JBBSFP010000304.1:0-4007 GCA_038238625.1 Tepidisphaerales bacterium | reverse complement strand
CGCTGACCGATGAGGGATTTTTCCGGAGACTCGACCACATGCCCGACAAATTCATGACCCAGCACGCCGGTAAACTTCATGTAGCCGCGCGTGATTTCGAGGTCGGTGGCACAGATGCCCGCCTGATGGATGCGAATGAGAGTATCGCCCTGCGGTGCCGGGGGATCGGGATGGCGTGGATTGAAGGTGAGGGATTGGTCGAAGACGAGGGCTTGCATGGCGGCCGAAATTAGCGCGCGGGGCGCGTGCCCGGAGCGCTGCTGGCTGCGGTGGCGGGCATTTTACCGAATAATCGATCGATGTAATCCGCGAATCCGCTGCCGACGCGACTGTCGCCTTTCCCCTCGGTCCAGTAGACGTAATCGGTAGAAACCTTCACCGAACGACCATTGGGCTGCTCAAAGCTAATCTCGACCCACGGCATATACGAGGCTTCCACTGGCGCGCTCCAGCCACTGCCCAGGCCAGGGAAAAAGGACGCCAGTTGCCGAACCTCAGCCGGGTCAGAGATGACCTTCTTGTTTTGTTCGAAATTGTTCTTTGAATCCTCAGTGGGGTTGGCGACGAGATCCAGATGGCGGACCACCAAGGCCCGTGTCGGGACGAACTTTCCGTGCTGGACGAAGTGCCCGCAACCGGTGATCGCCAGCGCCAGCAACAACAAAATGGAGCCTGTCAAAGTGGGTCGAAATGCAAAGGCCATGGAACCATCTTTCAAGAAGCAAAGGGATGTTGTTCGGCGTTGAAGTAGTTGAGCCACTGAGATTCATCGAAGTTCAGATCGCGCCCGGTCATGATCACCAGGCTTCGCCGCGCCTGCCAGGCCACGCCAAACTCACGATCCTGCAGCACATTGATCAGGGCCCGCGCGACCTCCAGGGTATGCTGGGTGCGCAGGGCATCGGCAACGGCGATGCGTACATCCTTGTTGTCATCGGTTTCGAGGTGCCCAATGAGTGACCGCACTGCCTTTTCAGACGGAACGTTAGCCAACCCTTTGGCAGCCTCCAGGCGGACGAAGGCATCGGTATCACCCAAACCTGCGATGAAGCGATCGACGGCACCGATATCACGCGAGCGGTTCAGGGCCCGCAGCGCCGCCGCACGCACCAGTGCATCGTCGTCGTGATCGTAAATCTGCTCATAGCGCTTCACATAATCGCCGGTGCGGGCATAGGGAAATTCGGTGAGTTTCAGGACGCCGATGCGTCGGTTTTCGGCGCTGGCGGAATCTTCCATCGACCGCGCCGCCGCCAACGACGTTTGCCCGCGCATCGATTGATACACCCGGTGTGGCATTGACACCATCACTTCGCGTACCGATGTCAGATCCATTTTGCCCACGGTCCAGGTGGGGCTGCTCGATCCCTCCCCGGCGAGGCGTTTTTTGTCTTCCGCACGCCAACGTAAAATTTCTGCCTGATGCCGCCTCGCGGCTTCCTGGGGCGTGGGTTGATGGGCTGCGCACCCCGTCATACCTGAGAGCGCGCCACCGGCAAACAACACGATTACAGCAAAACGAGAGGGTTTCATCAGCATCCTGGTACAGGCTCGTTATCGGACCCCCACGGGAATTCCTTGACATTTACCCTGCCGCTTACCAAACTCCAACACACAGGCCGCACTTTTTTTCACACCTCGGACCCCCGCACCTTTGATCGCCGGAGGCTTTTATGAGTCAGTCTCTGCAAGGCAAGCGCGTTTTGCTCGTCGATGACGACCCGGACATTCTCACCAGCATGCAGGCCGCCTTCGAACCCACCGGGGCCGAATTGGATTTGGCCAGCAATGGCAACAAGGCCGTGGAGTTGGCCGAGAAATTCAATCCCGATCTGGTGGTGCTGGATATGATGCTGCCTGGCCGTAGTGGATTCCTGGTGCTGGAGCGTCTCAAAGCCCGCAAGCCACGGAACACCAAGCCGTTTGTTATTATCATCACCGGAAATTCTGGTGCCCGGCACAAGGCCTATGCCGAGTCGCAGGGTGCAAGCGAGTATTTCACCAAGCCGGTGAAGATGGAAAAACTTCTCGTTAGTGCTGAGCGCCTGCTGGCTACCCCCCCTGCCTCACCCCCCGCCCCACCCACTGCGCCTTAAACCTCGGCAAACCGGTTCTCTGGCACGTCCCTTACATGTGGCTTTGCCAGCATTGTGCCGTGGGGTTTACCTCCGCGCTGCCGGGCTTATACTGAATCCACTTCTTTTACAGCGACCCCCGCGCCGTTAATTCCGATATATCGCACACGCCAACTTCTCATTTTTGGAGACCCATGCATGAGGCACTTTGACTGCATCGTCATCGGAACCGGACCCGCCGGGCAGAAGGCTGCCATCCAGGCCGCCAAACTTGGTAAACGCGTTGCCATCATCGAAAAAAACAACGTGCTGGGGGGAGCCGCCATCAATACCGGCACGATCCCTTCCAAGGCTCTGCGTGAAGCGGTGCTGCACCTGACGGGTGTCTCCAAGCGCGGTCTCTTCGGAGAAAGCTACCGCGTCAAGCGCAACATCACCATCACCGATCTGATCTACGTGAGCCAACAGGTGATCCACCATGAGCTGGAGCTTATTCGCGATCATTTCGAACGCAACAATGTGGAGCTGATCTGGGGTGCGGCGCGCTTCGATCAGGAAAACGTGATCTTCGTTGATCGCCCGGATGATTTTGAAGTGCTAAGCGCTGATGTGTTTGTAATCGCCACCGGCACGGTCCCCGCACGGCCAGACAGCGTCCCCTTCGATGACAAAACGATCTTCACTTCCGATGGACTGCTCAAGCTCAACAGCCTGCCCAAGAGCATGATCGTCGTGGGGGGGGGCGTGGTGGGAACCGAGTATGCCTGCATCATGGCGACCCTTGGCGTGAAAGTCACGCTCGTCGAGGGGCGTAACGAAGTGCTGGGTTTTCTCGACCATGAAATTACCGAGGCTTTTCAGTACCAGATGCGTCGCTCGGGGATCACGTTGCGGCTCGGCGAAAAGGTATCGAAGATCGAGCGCTTGAGCCCCGGCAATGAACGCCAGATTCCGGCGAATACACAGATGGCGACAGTGGAAAACGTCGGTCCCGCCACCGCCATTGCCAACGCGATTGGTGTTTCTCCCGCGGGTGTTGCAGCGGTTGCGGAAACCAACGGCAAAACCATTTCCAACAACCAGTCTGATGGTCAAATGCTGGTGCAGGCGACGCTCGAAAGTGGCAAGACGCTGCGCGCCCAAACGCTGCTTTACTCAGTGGGCCGCCAAGGCACGACGGCCGAACTCTGCCTAAACAAGGTCGATCTTAATTGCGATAACCGCCAGCGTATGACCGTCAACAGCGACTACCAGACCAAGCAGCCCAACATATACGCTGTCGGTGACGTGATTGGGTTCCCCGCGCTAGCCAGCACCGCGATGGAGCAGGGCCGGCTCTCGGTCTGCCATGCGTTCGGTGTACCGACCAACTCGATGCCCGAGCTGTTCCCCTACGGAATTTATTCGATCCCCGAAATTTCCATGGTGGGCCGCACCGAAGACCAGCTCACCGTGGCTGGCATCCCCTACGAAGCAGGTATCGCCCAATATAAAGAACTTGCGCGCGGCCAACTGCTCGGCGATGAGACCGGCCTGCTCAAGCTGCTGATTCACCAGGAAAACCGCCAGATCCTGGGCGTACACGCCATCGGCACCGGCGCGACCGAATTGATTCACATTGGTCAGGCGGTGATGGCATTCAAAGGCACCGTCGATTATTTCATCAACAACGTCTTCAATTTCCCCACCCTTGCCGAGGCGTATAAAGTCGCTGCGCTTAACGGTCTTAATAAGCTGATGAATGTGTAAACGAGGCCGAGCGGCGTAAATCGGCCCCGGGGCACTCCCTGGGGTGAAATGCCGTTGCCATTTTTACCCCGGGCGATGATGCTTTAAACATGGTCATTGCCAGCGATGGTAATTCCGACAGCGTTGCGGGGTGCGCGATGCACGCCGCGCGAACGACCGATGGATATGTGCTTCTGCTGAGCG
>JBBSFP010000303.1:0-4009 GCA_038238625.1 Tepidisphaerales bacterium | reverse complement strand
GGATGGCGGCCCTGCTTCGGTGGGAATCGAATCTACGGTGCTGTCATTGGCACCGCTTGACGAATGGCCCGAAGCCGGGCTACCGATCCTGCTTCGCCCCGGTGCCATCGTGCGCGCGCAGATTGAAGCGGCGATCGGACCGATTCTCACCTTGGATGAATTTCCAAAGCGCAGCAGTGGGGCGGATGCCAGCCCCGGATTGCAACCGCTGCATTATGCACCGCTGGCTGAGGCGTTTTGTTTTCGACATTTACAAACGGCGCGCGTGGCGGATTGGCTGCGCGCGAATCCGGACCGCGCGACCCTGCTGCTGGTGCTGGAAAATTCGCAGGCAGCCGTCGCACTGACGGCCATCGCGCAGCTTCAACATGAAATCGTGGCGCTGGCGCGCGATCCGGCCATCTATGCGCGGGGGCTCTATGCCGCGCTGCATGCGGCCGATGCGCGGAACTTCAAAACCGTTTTCATTGAATCGCCCCCCGATGCTCCGGCGTGGGTGGCGGTGCACGATCGTTTGCGGCGCGCTACTCAGGAAATCCGCTGAGCCGATATAATCGCCGGGTATGAATTTGACCCTTTCCGACATCCGCGCCGCGCGCGAACGCATCAAGGATTCCATCTATCACACGCCCTGCCCTTATTCACTGTTGCTTAGCCGACTCTGTGGCTGCGAAATTTATAGCAAGCTCGATCATCTGCAAGTCACAGGCAGCTTCAAAGAACGGGGAGCACGCAACAAGCTGCTCACGCTCAGCAGCGAAGAACGACAGCGTGGCGTCGTCTGCGCTTCGGCGGGTAATCATGCGCTGGGGGTGGCGCATCATGGCCAACTGCTGGGCATTCCCGTGCGCGTCTACATGCCCAAATGGGCCCCCATGGTCAAGGTGAGCAATTGCCGCAGCTTCGGCGCGGAGGTGCTGCAGCAGGGGGAGACGTTTGAAGAGGCCTATAGCCTGGCCCAGGCGGCTGCCAGCGAGCAGCACCTGACGTTCATCCCCGGGTTTGATGATCCGTACATCATCGCCGGGCAGGGCACTGCGGGGTTGGAAATCCTTGAAGATGTCCCTGATGTGGAGGCGATTGTGATTCCCGTGGGGGGGGGCGGCTTGCTGGCCGGTGTGGGGCTGGCGGTCAAGGCGCTCAAGCCGTCGGTGAAAATTATTGCCGTCGAGTCCGATCATGCCCCCACGCTTGCGGCCTCGATGCAGGCCAAATGCCCCACCCGCGTGCAAACCCAGCCCACCCTGGCCGATGGTCTGGCGGTCTCGCGCATCGGCGCAGCATGTTTTGACATCATCCCCAGCGTGATGGATGAGCTGATCATCGTTGACGAGGCAACCATCGCCAAGGCAATTCTGCGGCTGCTGGAACTCGACAAGATGGTGATCGAAGGCGCCGGTGCCGTTCCGCTGGCTGCCATGATGCGAAAGCCGCACGGGCTGGAAGGCAAAAAGG
Source organism: Tepidisphaerales bacterium (assembly GCA_038238625.1). Classification (GTDB taxonomy): domain Bacteria; phylum Planctomycetota; class Phycisphaerae; order Tepidisphaerales; family Tepidisphaeraceae; genus JBBSFP01. The sequence continues at coordinate 2,554 of JBBSFP010000303.1, read as the reverse complement.
TGGTGCTGTTGTTATCGGGTGGCAACATTGACGTGACGATGATCTCCCGCGTGATCGAACGCGGCCTGGCGGCTGATGGCCGTTTGGTGAAACTCAACTTGTCGATCAGTGATCGCCCCGGGTCGCTGGCCCGGTTGCTGACCACGCTGGCCTCGACCGATGCCAGCATCAACCAGGTCCACCACGACCGCTCCTTCGGCCCCGCCGATGTTGCCCGCGTGGGCGTCGAGATCACTCTTGAGACCCGCGACTTTGCCCACATTGAATCGATCCGCCACACCTTAAAAGAGGCCGGCTTCGTTGTGGTGTAACTCCGCGGCCCGCCGGCTCCCGTGCCTTGATTCATTGAAATATTTGTCAGTTTCAAAAAGCGCTGCTAACGTTGATTGAGCCCCGCACCTGTAGCTCAGTTGGATAGAGCAACGGATTTCTAATCCGTCGGTCGCTGGTTCGAATCCAGCCAGGTGCATGAAGAAAAACCCAGTATCCACCGGAAGATCCATGAGGCGCGGCTTACGCTTGATGGACGAGGCGAGATCAACGTGCGCCATGGCTACCTGCAACGAGTCACGGGCTTCGGTAGCGGTGTGCGGTGGCAGCGAGGATCATTTTGCCGGGGAATGTGCACCCTGCCCGGCGAAAAAAATGCGGATTAATCAGTGATGTCCCCTTTTCCATTTCCGCGTCCCCTTTGATTTGTCCCAATTTTTCAATCAGCCGGGCCCGCTTTTCTTGGCTTACCGTCTCTTACGAATTGTTTGTGGCCTACGGTTTCACCTGTTCTAAGAAGCTTGATCTCTACGTAATCCCCCATGGTTTCGCATCCGTAAATTATGACCGATTCTGCACGTATCTTAATATTAAGAAAGTTCGCATAGGCGGAATGATCGGGAGAGCCAATTCCCTTCACGGGCGAACGCCAAATCTCCTTCCCGCTGATCAGATCTACTGCCACGATATCCGCCCCCGTATCAATAGTGTCGAACGAAGCATAGTAGAGATTATTATCGATGATTTTGAATAGCGAATGGCCATGCCCTGTCCATTCATACTTCTTTATACCGTCCAACCAGAAACTTATTACCAATTTCTCCGGTCTCAATGCCGAACTAGTAACGGACACCGTATATTCTGCATGAGGTTCGAGCAACGATGTAAGGATCGTCGACCTATCCAGCTTAAAGTCCCATTCCATTTCAACCGCTATTTTTTGATAGTCTACCGGATCTGCGGGCGAAACATTGCTCGTTGAGAAAAGACCCATGAGGATTGGATAAATTATTATGAGATGGTTCACAGCACGCCTCCAGGTTACTGATTTTCCGTTGGCCAGGTCCTACCCGGAAACAAGTCATTCGCAGGCGTTCCGTCGACTACAGGAACAACCGAGCCATCTTTGATTTCAGTAAAAGACGCCGAACCTGAATTTCTGGCGTTCGGACCGGCTTTCCAAACGCCTAGCGGGTCCATGGAACCACTACCGTCGGCCTTCCACGAAGCCTGCGCGCGTTGGGTATAAACGTCACTCGAGCCATTAACCGCATCTTTCGTTCTAACTGCGATGTAAAGGTTGAAATCGTCGATTATATTTAAAGAGTCGATACTGTCATTAGCACTCCCTTCCGTGAGGAGCACAACGTCGCTCGCAGTAGTTCTCGGTCGGTCTGACATGTCAAATAGGACGTTTTCCACGCCACCTGGAGAATTGAGGTACCCGACACCAAGTGCGCCCCCTGTCACATTTGCAGAGTCGTACCACGGAAGCGTACTACGCCCCGGATTGTCTGTTACGCAATCAATGTGGTATTTAGCGCCTTGTAGGCTTGATACCCGCCGCCTGCCCAGCCCAGGCGCACCTATTTTGGGTAATTGATCGAAGTTGCCGGATTGTTGAGTGAACCTCAAATTTTGGATCAAGCCTAATTCAATAAATTCGACTCCCCTTTCCTTCCCGTTCACCATTGGTCCGCTCAACTTCTCGACGGTAATTTGTGCCATGATTGCAACCCCCGCCGCAGCAGACTGTATTTGGGTGGGACCTGTTTGAACGGGTGGATTATTATAATTAATTTGGTTCGATGCGTCCATTTTGAGCTTTACCTGGACCACATTCACCTTAAAATCCCAAGAGTAATTCTGATTCGCCTTATAGGTGACAGTTCCCACTGCCGGGTCCGCAGTATTCCACAGCACCTTCGCATCGGAGGTTCCGTTTCCGGTTGAGAAATCCCCATACTGGGTGTCGACCCACGCGCTATCGGCTGCCGCGCCGCTGGCTTTGTACTCGTAGATCGAATAGTTAGGAACATCCTGCGGGCCGCTCCAGTCAAAGGTCGTCATTTTGATCTGGTTGATTCCCTGCAAGCTCGTTGCTGCGTTATACCAATCAACAACCAGATTTCCCGCACCAACCATTGTTCCTTCCGCATAGAGCCATTGCCCTTGATCGGCTGCGAGCGCTGTGGTTGCAGTCACCGGCCCGCTGCGATCTGCATTCGTCCAAAGCATCACGTTAGTGGGAATCTCAAATTTGTAGCTACCGGCATGAGCGCTT
>JBBSFP010000302.1:0-4013 GCA_038238625.1 Tepidisphaerales bacterium | reverse complement strand
TGTTGCAATTCATGGAGGAGGTCGTGCTGGCGCTTCGGTGGGAGATTCGCCGCGGTCACGGACGAGATCAGCTCCTCGATCCGCTGGGGCAATGGGATAGGGACGATGGTGATGATGGCTGTGATGTTCTGGCGATAGTTGAACAGGTCGAGGCTACCTCCCCAGTTAAGGACATGCACACCAGGGGCTAATGGTTCGACCATCACCCAATAACCATCAGCGATCTCGGGATCGATTAAGCCTGAAATAGGATGCCCGTAGAGTACGGTTTTCAAGTTGTTGGCGTCTGGCAAGATGTAGCTGTATACCGGGGACATCAGCCGGTGTTGGAACATATCCGGCACTGAAATCCCGTCAATCGTGGCGTGCAGTTCACTAGTCGTGGCCAGGGCAGCAGCGCCGGCATCGCGCAATTCCTGAATTGTAGCAGGCGGTATTGCATCAATGTTCTCCCAAGTGACGGCCAATAGTGGAAAAAATAAATACCGGCCTTCTGGAACGCTGAACGAGCGGACGACTTCTGTTGACAATGGGAGGTCGCCAAAAACGCCGGTGAGAAAGAAAACGGGACGGTCGGATTGCCCGTTGGCAGCCCAACGGCCATCGAGATCGAGGGATGGATGGATGTTAGTCGGCTGCAACCAGGTCCACTTGAACCATTCCGCAGTCCATTCGCTGAGACTCTTACCGTCCACGTTCGAATCGTTGGGAAGGACAATGGCTGGACTGCTGGCCACCGCAGGCTGCCCGACCGCATCAATAATCTCCTGAGCGGATTGCGCTAAGCCCTGCGCGATGGCTGAATATCGCGAGGCGACATGCTCGCGAACCTCCTCTTCAAACTCGCGCAAATGCTTAATCCCCTGGGCGAAATGTCCGCGATGAAATGCTTCCGAAGCATCCTCCAGCGGCTCCACGAGCGGATGCTTATACTTGGATGGCACACTGGCGTCGCGCACCTGCAACGCCAGATCCCGAACCGCCTCTGCGGCAGTGATGACGTGGACGGTAATCGTATTGGTGGCGGTGAGGCTTCCATCACTGACGACCAGACTGATTTGATGGGTGCCGATGTTCAAAACAGCGGTCGAGACGGTGCCTGTCGCGACGGTCGCACCGTTCTCCAGCCAGAGAAAGTTGAGCGTGTCGCTGTCAGGGTCGGAAGACCGCGAGCCATCGAGCACGACTCTGGCACTCCCATCCCTCGCGGCAATGTATCGCAAGCGCGTCGCGCTGGCGTCAGCTATCGGCGGATGGTTTGCGGGAACGACTGTGATGCTATCAGTGATGTCTTTGCTCGAATTGTAGGGTGGGCCGATGTCGCCGCCAAAGTTGATGACGTGCGGTCCGGCGGCCAGTGGCTGGACCATGATCCAGTAACCATCGGACACGATGGGGTCCACCAGCCCGGTCACAGGGACGCCATTGAAGAAGGAATCCAGGTTGTCCGGGCTCTGGAAGTCGAAATTGAAGACCGGAGAGAAGACTCGGTGTGATGAGACATCGATGGATTGGCCATCGATCGTGACGTGTAAGTTCGTCATCAGATCGACCACCCCGGCGGCGGTGTCGCGCAGCTCGGCGGCAGTCAATGGCAGCGGAAAATTGAGGTTGTCCAAGGTGACGTAACGCACCGGGAACAACAGATAACTGCCCTCACGAACTGTGAAAGTGCGCGTGGCCCTTCCCGGCGTGGCGATGTTCGCGACGAAAAAGACGCTGCCACCCGGTTGCCCGTTCGTGGCCTGAGACCCGTCGGTGTCGAAGAGGGCCGAGGCGTTGGTGGATTGGGCGTAAACCCATTTCCACCATTCGGCGGTCCATTCGGGGATGGTTCTTCCGTCGATGACGGCATCGGGAGGTGAAACTTGTGCTTGGGCGGTTAGGGCGAGGACCAGGGTGAACCAGAGGGCCAGTTTCGTTTTCATATCAGGTATTTTCGGCAAGAATTTTAACCGCAAAGAACGCAAAGCACGCAGAGATCTCTGAGGATCGCAAAAAATTTGGGGCAAAATAATGGGGCTGCTTTGTGTATTTTTCGCCAAACATCTCTTGCCATTTTTACTCACGGTCTTCTCCATGCTCATCTTCCTCTCTCTGTTGGTGCTGTTGCGGTTGGCTGATGGCGTCAATAATCTCCTGGGCCGTCGCAACCAAGAGCGCGGCGATGGCTTGATCCAGGCGAGTGTCCTTCTCGCTCACTTCATTTTGAAAGTCGCGCAACTCCTGGATAGCTTTACGCAGCTGCTCTCGGTGGTTTTCTGCTCCGCTCCTAAACCCATGCCCAAGAGCAGCGCAAGCGTCGCGCAATTCTTCCACCAATGACCTGATCTTCTTTCGCGGGACCTGGGTTGCCTGCACCATCACTTCGAGTTCGCTGACGGCCTGACAGGGGGTGATAACTTCCACCGTGATGGTGTTAGTGTCGTTTAACGCCCCGTCGTTTACCACCAGGCTGATGGCATGCGAACCGACCGACAGGATGTTGGTTGCCAGAACCCCGGTGGCAAACGTCGAACCTCCCTCCAGCCAGGAGTAACTGAGGGGCTGGTTGCCTGGATCTGAGGAGCGCGAGGCATCGAGGAGTACTGTCGCATTCCGACTATTTCGAGAAATGACGCGCCCCAGCGTCGCGCTGGCATCGGCGACCGGCGGGTGATTCGTGTGGAAGACATTCATCTGGTAGTGGCGCTCGAAGCAAAAGTTGTTGACCCCGCCGATGCAGCCGCAGGTACGGAAGTCATGCAGCCCCACCGGCAGCGGCGCCAGCATGATGAGGTAGCCCCCCGCCACCACCGGATCATCCAACCCCTCGACCGGCTGGCCGAGCAGCCACGAGAGAATGTTATCGTTCGTCGGAAAGAAAATGGAGAAAACAGGGGACTCGGTCCGATAGGCGAGCAGGTTGGTCAACGCCACGCCATCAATTGTGACATGTAAGTTCGTGACAGTATCCACGACGCTGTTAACCTGGTCACGCAATTGCTCCGGGGTCATCAGCACGGCATTACCAACGTTATCGAAATCAAAATGAACAATGGGAAGGTAAACATAAACGTCGTCGGGGATGAAGTAGGTTTGGATGCCCACTCCGGGCGCCACGCCGATAAAGATCCTTTGGGGGAAATAAACCGGTTCAGTCGCCGATGGGACAACTTTAGGCAATAAGTAATCCCCGTTCGTGGTAAACGGCAGGATCGTTTGATCATACTCCACCAGATAATCGGCGCTGGTCTTTCCGAAGAGGGTGAAATCGGGCGGCAAAACCTGGACCTGGGCCTCGGCGGCGGCGAAGATTAGGCTAAAGAACAACGTTAGGGAGATTTTCATAAGTTAGTTTCGAGTTGACGGCATGTTTTTAGAAATGGGGTGGAAAGAGGTTTGTAGCTTCGTTAGGAACGCCATGATCGATTTCAGAAGTATCCGCGTATGCCGCCGTTTCAATCCCAACGGGATTGCAGCCTTCAGCCCAGGGTTGCGAGGAACGAGCTACCCTGGGTATGCCGTCGAAGTCCCACAACCCTGAAAGGGTTGCGTCTTTGGGATCTGCACAGATCTCGGCGCGCCCGTAACATTCGAGCGGAGTCAGGGGCCACAACCCTTTCAGGGTTGATGAAAGACCCCGCTGATCACACCCAGGGTAGCTCGCTGCTCGCAACCCTGGGCTGAGTGACACAATCCCGTTGGGATTGAATCGCAACCAAGATGATTTCAAAGTTGTGACTTTCGTTCTTGTTTGTTTCGCTGCCTGGGTTGTTTTCATTCCTCATCTTCCTCTCTCTGTTGGTGCTGTTGCGGTTGGCTGATGGCGTCAATGATCTCCTGGGCCGTCGCAACCAAGAGCGCGGCGATGGCTTGATCCAGGCGAGTGTCCTTCTCGCTCACTTCATTTTGAAAGTCCTGCAACTCCTGGATAGCTTTACGCAGCTGCTCTCGGTGGTTTTCTGCTCCGCTCCTAAACCCATGCCCAAGAGCAGCGCAAGCGTCGCGCAATTCTTCCACCAATGACCTGA
>JBBSFP010000301.1:0-4019 GCA_038238625.1 Tepidisphaerales bacterium | reverse complement strand
TGCGAAAAACCGTAAACTTAATCAGGGCCATGTAGCTGCTGTTGATGAAATGATAGCGCTTGAGCCCCTTCAAATCCCCAGGCAATACACCCGCCAGTCGATCGATGACCTTAGGTCCCTGCAGGGCGACCATGGCGGTGCCTTCGGTCTGATCAGACATGTCAAAATCGAGATCGAGTTGCCGCCGGATCTGACCAAAATGCGTCCAAAGTTTATCACGGTTGCTGCCGTTGCAGACCATTAACCAATGCTTCTGGTCACGACTGATGATCACATCGTCCAGCACATTCCCCTGCTCATTACAGACAAGGCCGTAGCGGCTTTGACCCACCGCCTGGTCATCCAGCTTTCGGGTGGCCACGCGGCTGAGAAAAGCCTGCGCATCTTTACCAGTGAACTGGAAACGGCCCATATGTGAAACATCGAAGATGGATCCGCTGTTGCGGGTCTGCTCGTGCTCCTCAACGATTCCGCGATAGACGATGGGCATCTCCCACCCCGCGAAATCGACCATGCGGGCACCCTGCTGGACGTGGAAGTCATAAAACGGTGTGCGTTTGAGCATTCAATGTGAACGTATCGGGGCAGAACAACTTTGTAAAGTTGGAGGAGCCTGGGCGGGAGTGTGAAAAGCCCTCATTTTTTCCCCAAAGCACGCTGAGCGCGGAAGAAAGCACGTAGAAGGTGTGCGCAATCTTCGGACAGTATGCCTGATTCTATCTGAACCTGATGGTTCAACCGCGCATCGGAACACAATTGAAACAACGTCTTCACCGCGCCGGCTTTCGGATCATCGCAGCCATAAATCAGTTTGGGAATGCGAGCATTCACGATGGCACCAGCACACATAGGGCACGGTTCCAGCGTGACTGCCATGACGCATTCCAGCAGTCGCCAATCGCCTAACGTTGCAGCAGCCTCGCGCAACGCCAGGATTTCGGCGTGAGCCGTCGGGTCACTATCCGAGATACGGCGATTATGACCGCGGCCGACAATGCGACCGGTAGGTTCATGAAAGATCGCGCAGCCGATGGGAACTTCAGCCAGACCGCCGGCATATTGCGCTTCGGCAATCGCCACTCGCATCAAAGCATCGGATGGAGGCACGGTTACCTGATCAGACGGCAGTTGCATCAGACGGGGATGACTTGCGTGACTTCCGGAACCCGCTCGCGCAGGTTACGCTCGATCCCATCCTGCAGCGTCATGGTACTGCTGGGGCAACCATGACAGGCACCATGGAACCGGATGGACACGATGCCAGAGGGCGAAACGCTCACCAGCTCAATATCTCCACCATCTGCTTGAACGGCCGGGCGGATGAGGTCAATGACACTCTGTACGCGATCACACAAGGAGGTATCGGCCAGAGATTGGGGGGCGGAGGGAAGTGCAGACATAATACCTCTTGGGCTTTAAACGATTATATGGATCGCTTCGAGCACCGACAACAGCTTTTAATTAAACTGACGGCACATCCAGTAAGTTTAGGGTCGAACGCCCTGCAGAAAATGCAGAACGTTGTCCGAGCTTTGATAATAGAATCCACCGTCGGCCACCTGCCAACCCACGATCCCGGCGGCGTTGTTGACTGGCACCTGGAACAGCCGCTTTCCTGCTTCATTCCCCGTCGAGTCGGTCATCCGACTAAAACCGTAGATCACGTTGGACGGGGATGGGCCAGGAGCGTGGTTAGCCGGATCGTATTTGGGTGTGCCGATGACGATCACTTCCTCAGGCAGAAGCACCATATCGGTGGTAAAGCGCAGACGTTGTGTGGTGTGCTCCAGGCCGCTGGGCCAGGACTTGGTGGCCGGCTCAGTGAGGTTGTATCCGATAAAACTCTTCTCTCCCACCGTGTAGAACCATCCACGGTCCACCCGAATTGTGGTTGTAACCCGCCCTTCGCTGTTGGTCTCACCCGAACCGGTGGAATATCCCGGAAAATCAGTGGGATGCGGACTGGCCATGTTGGGGATCACCCTCCCGTTTTCCAGCGAGCGAATCATGGCAAAATGACCGCCAACCGCAACAGTCAGGATGTAGCCATTGACGAGCAAAAGCTGGTCCGGTCCGGTGCATTGAGCGAAAGTTTGTACCGGCTGACCGTTGCGCATCTGGCGACGGCGGGACAGATCAGCATTGGTATCGGTGGTTAGCTCATCACCGGCAGTGTTAAACTTTAAGTGCTCTCCAAGGGTTGCGCCCTCGCGATAGAGATCGCGCCCCAGAATGCGCTCCGGGAGAGTCCACACCAGCAACCCATCGTTGCTCAGGGCCATATTCATGGGCTCCTGGCCGGAATCATGCGGATATCCCTGTTGCGTGAGCACGTGCCCGTCTAGTGTATCCAGAACCATGATGTGGCCCGCCACGTCGTCGCTGAAACGCGCTGCCACAAAATCGGGGCTCACAACCAGCTGGTCATATCCTTGGTCGGTCATCCGTGTCTGCCAGTTGCACTTACCGGTCGATAGATCGAAGCTGAGAATGCGACCCGTATTGGTGGCGACGATCACGCTGTCGCCATTAGGGCGTACGAACTGAATGGCCTCCTGATTCATCGGCACCACGGCTGCCGGGGGCTTTTCCTGGCCGTTGTTGCCGGTGTATGCGCTTACTCGAGCGTTAATAAGCATGCGGCGATTATTAATCATCCGCACGTTGGGCGACGCACTTTGATCGGTTACTGAAGCATCCTCGGCGGTGCTATCGCCGGAGGGATTATTTTGCACCACATCGACCGCCGCAAGATTTTTCAGCGACACATGCCACTTCGCTGTATGCGCCGCACTGTCGTAAACGCTGACTTCCTGGGCGCTCCATGCCAGTAGCCAATCCGGTCGAGGCACCGATGCCTCGATTGTTGGAGCGGTTGTTGAAACAGAGGTGGACGCAGTTGATACCGTGGTCAATGTCGTGGCCGGGTTTGAGGTAGCGTCTGGCAATGGGCTGGCGGTGGCCGTGGCTGAGTTTGTGGCTGATGCCTGAATCCACGCGATTCCCAGTGGATCGCTTCCCATTTGCTCCTGCGAAAGGCTGAACATCGGTTGAGCATCAGGCCCAACGACGCCCGGCTGATAAACCTGCAGTTCGTGGTTCCGCCAGACCGCTATCCGGTCGTACCGGTTAAATTGCCGCAAGTCCACAGGAGGCGATAGAAGTAGTGTTACATCGCGTATCTGGGTTAAGGGCGTGTCGGGATAAAGGGGCTTCATCCCGGCGCCTGGCGATCTTGCGCTGGGCAGGTGTGGGTCGGGATAAGCCGTCACCGAGGCCTCGCTCCGCATTCCCTGAATGGCGCGGTACACCGCATCGAACGTTGGCTTGGGCAGCACCTTCCCGTCTGGTAGCTGAAAATCTTCTGCAAAGGTTTCGCTAGCCAGTGCGGGATTGGGCACTTTTGCATTGGGCGTGATCGCCATTTGCAGCCGGGCGGTCGCAATGTCGAGCCGGTTCGGCTGGGTCACATAAATCCGCACCAAAGCCTCGAGAATGCGCGCATTCAGCTCAAGGTGTTCGTTATGCCCGACCTTAGCGGAATCGGCGGCATCAAAATACTTCAAATACGCCTGGCGAATGACCTTCGAGGCCATCCCCGACTGATTACCCATCTGGTACACGTTGCTCGCGGCGATCAATGCCGTTGGGGCGGACTTGGAATTCGGCCAGGTCTTGGCGATTTCCAGTAACCGATCGCCGGCGTTGAGTTTCAAGGTTGTTTGCAACGCCTCATCCGCTTGCTGTTCAAACGGCGCGTAACATGAGGCATCCCTGACTATCATCGCTGCGATCTCTTTTTCTGCGACCGCAGCAGCCTGGGAGGGGGCACTGAGCCCTTTCCCCGACCGAATCGTCACCGTCCGCCATTCTCCCTTCGCCAACACCTGCTGGTGGTAAACCACCGCCGCTTTTAGATCGTTCTGGGCCAGGGCAAACTTTGCATGGCTAAAGCGCGCGCTCACCTGTTCGGCAGGCGTGTCGGCGGCGCTGGTCGACATTTCATAGAGCCGCTCGAT
>JBBSFP010000300.1:0-4026 GCA_038238625.1 Tepidisphaerales bacterium | reverse complement strand
TGCTGTGGCGTAAAAATCAGAGCTCGGGCATCCTGTGGCCACATCACACAGTCAATGCAGGCCGATGGGTCTTTAAGCGTGAAGTAGACGATGTCCGAAGCACTGCGTGCCCGCCAGCTACTCAATTCACCGCGCACCACCACCGTGAGCGGCAGGCCGGCGCGGATCACCCGATCGATCTGGGTCGTCAGTTGTGAGACCGTCAGCGCCTGCCGCTGTGGCAGCGGTTCACCGCCCGATTGATCGGCGGTCAGAGGCCCCGTCGCGGGCGCGGTGTTGCGACGATTGAGCTTCTGAAAAAAATCGAAATAGTTTTCAGCAGGCATTCGACTCACGGACGGAGGGTTTCGATCATCAACCGGTACCGCCGCTCCACATGATCATACGGCACTTCGTGTTTGTGAAACGGATAGATCTCGATGTGCTTCTCAGCGGTGATGTGATTGTAGACGCCAAAGATTGTGCTCGGCGGACAGATATCATCCCAGAGGCAATTGAGAACCACGATGCGGCATGTGATCCACGGGGCCAGGTTCAGCGCATCGCAATAGCTGAGCGTGCGAATGGCGGTGTCATACAACTCTGGAAAGTTCTTAAGAAATTGCGGAATCTCGGGATAAGGGTTCAGCGGCGTGATCGCAATCGCGCGGCGGAAGTCGCATAAGAACGGGATATCAGGCAGCGCCAGCCTGGGGCGTTTGGACAATGCCGCCACGGCCAGCGTGATGCCTCCGCCCTGGCTGACACCCGTAATGGCCAGGCGATTTTCATCCACTTCCTCCCTACGGGCCAGAAGTTCCAGCGCCCGCACTGCATCCGCGTACACATAACGATAGTAATAGGTGCGGGGATTACGAATCCCCTTGGTCATCCAGCCAGCGGATTGCCCATCGGTGGCTACCGCGTCCTGTGATTGTCCGTTTTGCCCGCGGCAATCCATGCTGAGCACGCAGATGCCCTGATGCGCCAGCGCCAAAACTTCCATCGGCCGCGGAGCGCGCCCGCTGTAGCCGTGGTAGATACAAACGCCCGGATACTTCCCTGTCCCCTCGGGTCGCACATACCATCCTGCGATGCGTCCCCCTTCAAACCCATCGAACCGCACCGCATAGCACTGCAATCCGCGCGCGGGCAGGTCGTAGGGGATTAGTTCCTGGTTGAGGGGCTGCATCATGGCATGCCCGATCGTTGATTCCCAGAATGATTGGAAATCCTCTTCGCGATAGAGCGCCGGTTTGTATTGCCGCAATTGTTCCAGCGGCCAATCGATCGATGGCATGCAGTGTTTCTCCTGGGGGCAGTTTAATGAGCCGAAGACGCAAAATCACGTTGGGCAGATTGGTGTCTCATTGCGTATGCTGTCCTGATGCACCTGCGTCCCGCTTTGACCAGCGACAGTGATCGCATCATCGACATCGATGGTGTCATCCAGTCTGATGCCTACCTGCACGTCGATGCTACGGCCGAAGGCGTTACGGGCCACTGGCGGCTGGAGGAACGTCCGCGCCGCCAGCATGCGGTCGCGCGCAACGCACTGAGCGATGAGATTCTTTTCTCATTTAAGCAAATAGCATCGGGCATCCTGGATGGCATAGCACTGGTGGCCGAGCATGATGGGATCAATGTTGCCTGCGCGGTGGCGGTGCTGCGTGAGGATCGCAAGACGATGGAACTGCTCGATCTCCGGGTTGACAGCGATTATCGCCTTCAGGGGCTTGGGAGCGCGCTGATGTTTCAGATGATCCAGAATTCGCGCGGCCGGGAGCTGCGCGCGGTTACCGCGATCGGCAATACTGGGAATCTGCCCGGCTGCCGGTTTTTGCAGCGGACCGGTTTTGAACTTTGCGGCCTGGATACGCGCTTCGTGTCCAATCACGATCTGGTGAAGGATGCAGTCACGCTCTTCTGGTATGCGCCGCTTGATTAGTCCTGTCAGGAGTGGTCGTACATCACTAGCGCGCGCGGGGGAATGTCGATAAGTGAGTGTTGTGCGGCCATCTGGTGAAAGAGGGCAATCGCCTGCAGCTCGCGCGCGCCGATGGAAAATCGCAGATAATGGGTGAGATATTTCAAGGCCAAAGCGCGCGGCCACCCGCGCGGAACGGCAAAACGATCAACCAGTTCTTCCACCGCTGCCAAACCATTGACTCGCGCCTCGGACAACCGCTGTGGGAGATCGCGCAGATCAGTTTCCTGGCGCGCGGTCCACACCGCAAAAACAAAGGGCAGCCCGGTCATCGCCTTCCATGCTTCCCCCAGGTCAAGCTGATGCTCGTACCCAGGTGGCTCTTCGCAGACAACCTTGTCGCCAATCAGAAGCTGGGCATCCGCCTGATCCTCATTGCCCGCGCGATCTGCAAATTCGGGCCGCACCCCGAAGTGCGTGGCCAGCACCAGGCGGGCGAGAACAACCGAGGTGTGGCTGTCGGTATCGCAGGCGATGGTTCGAATTTTCTGCACCGGTCGGCGGCTAAAGATGCGCACTGTCAGCGTGGTGCCATCAGAACAGATGCCCCCGCTGGGAACAATGCAGAGGCCAGGAAGTCGCTGATAATCAATGACCGGCAACAACGCGATATGCAGCCGCTGCAGCGGGTCGGGGGCCTCAAGCCCGCGCAACAACTGTGATGGCACGGCAAGATGTACCTCGAAGCCCGGGGTTTTTTCCAATCCGTAAATCAGCGGCTTAGCATTGAGATAGCTGACGCATCCGATGCGGATGACAGAATCGTCCTTTGGGCTGAAGCTCATGGCTTATTCTTACCACGATCCGCAAAAAATCATTGTTTCAGGCAATTTGAAAGATGAAGGGCTTCGGTTGTTCAACCGGGGCCGGTCGGCAACCCATTGCTCCCGGCCAGTCGCCGCCAACGCGTGGGAGTCAGGCCGGTGGCGTGTTTGAAACGGCTGGTGAAATGGCTCTGGTGGGCAAATCCGCAGCGCCGGGCGATCTCGGTGAGAACAACATGTTTCAGCAGCAGCCTCGAGGCCAGTTGTACCTGGCAATCCAGCAAAAATTGCTTCGGAGTCTGCCCAAGCAATTCGCTAAATCGGCGGTGAAAATGGAACGGGCTGAGGTGCGCCTGTAGCGCAATATCATTGAGGGTTGGATTTTGCGCGAACTCTTCTCGCATGAATCGCATCGTGGGGATGAGCCGCATCAATTCCGGATCGGCCTGAAAATCCGCGGGCGTCAGGGCATACCATTCGCAGGGCAGCGGCTGAAAACAGTAGATCATCACGACTTCCGGGGCGACGGCCGGATAATGGCTAAACGCCACCGTGTGGAACGCCCACTGCCGACCGTTGGAGTCACCCAGGCGCACTCGACCAGCAACCACCCGCCGCCCGTCGAGTGCCTCCAGTTGTTGCCGAGCGCCAACTCGCATTCGATTGGCGAGTTCAGCGTCCATGAGCTTGGTCTCGCCATACAGCGGCTGACTGACCCCCTGTTGATCGAAGATGAATTGCCGTTGCCGGCCCAATGACAGCATGGATTCGGCGTGGGCCTTGAGCTCTGATTCGGTCAATTCCACCTCCAGCCCAGTGAAATTCGGGACCTGTAATACCGCTTCCACCAGGGTGCGGACCCGGCTGGCGCGAAGGGCGTGGCTCACCTGGGCCGACCAGTGCTCGGCAGTTTTACGTTCATCATCGGTGAAGGGGCCCTGCCCCTCGCCCCGGTAAAAATGGAGCGCGCCGGGGTACCCGCAAAGCATCGGATCGGAGATGGGAACTACGAGCAACTGCCTAAGCCCGTTGGGATACATCCACTTGGAATAGAAGCTGGAGCGCGTCCATCCTTCAGGCCAGCACTCTTCACCCGTCAGCGCCCTCCCCTGGATGATGGCTTGCCACGTTGCGCGATCGTGCAGATAGGCATCGCGCTGATATCCCTTGCGCAGCGGTTCCGGACAACTTGCCGGCTGGGCGATTTGGGTGCCGCCTCGTGGTAGCGTAGTGACCAGTAAAATTTGATGGGCGGGTAGGGCCTTGTGTAGTCTTGCGAACAGGCGGGCATATGCC
>JBBSFP010000299.1:0-4049 GCA_038238625.1 Tepidisphaerales bacterium | reverse complement strand
GGTCGCCATCTGGCAGCGCATCCTGACGCTCCAGCAGGTGGGCATTCGTGACAATTTTTTTGAGCTGGGAGGCGACTCCCTGCTGGGTGTGCAGATGTTGCTGGAGGTCGAAGCCCGCTGGCACAAACGCCTGCGCGTCTCCACGTTGTGCATTGCCTCGACCATCGAGCAGGTGGCTGCCATACTTGACGGGGCAGAGCCACGGGCCGCGGGCAGTTGTCTGATTCCCATCCAACCCAAAGGGAAACATCCGCCTCTCTTTTGCATCCATGGAATTTACGGGGATGTCGTGTGCTTTCGAACGTTGTCGCAACTGCTCGGGCCCGATCAGCCACTGTATGGCGTGCAGCCCCCCGAATCCGCGCCCGGGGCGCTACCGCCCACGACTGTCGCCGAGATGGCTACTCGCTATTTGCAAGACATCCGCTCCGTCCAGCCCAAGGGACCTTACTACCTGGCCGGTTTGTCTTTTGGTGGATTGGTGGCATTCGAAATGGCGCGGCAACTGGTGGCCAATGGGGAATCCCTGGGTCTGGTCGCGCTGCTGGACAGCAACGGCCCCAACTACAAGGCAATCCATCGCCTGCGTGGGCACATTCAGAAAATCCTGCATTTGGGAACCCGGGAGAAACTGGAGTATTTCAAAGAACGTGCGTCGGGTTGGTCACAAAAATCGCGGGGCGTGCTGAATCGATGGCTGCCATTCCTCGCCGGTAAGCCCGCCGCCCTCGACGGCCCACGGGGCGCCGATGTTTTAGCCATCAATCAGCGCGCGACCATGGCCTACAAGCCGGGCGTTTATGCGGGGAATGTCAAACTTTTCCGCGCTGAGCAGCGCGAAGAGTTTTTCGAATCCGATCCACTCTGCTTTTGGGGAGGCCTCGCCTCCGGTGGCGTCGACGTATACCCGGTGCCCGGTACCCACGACGATATCCTGCGCCAACCCAGCGTCCGGGTACTCGCCAGACTGCTGCAAGCGCATCTGGGTTAAAATCCCGGCAGCACGCATACCAGCCCAAAACCGTCCGCTGAGTTGCCGATCCAATATATAATTTGTCGGCAACGTTCTTGCCCGGTGCTACCATCGTGTGCAACCTTGGGTCGCCGGGTGGCTGCTATCCCTGAATCAACACGGAGCCCTGATGCTGAAATGGAAAGATCTGTTGGCAGTCGCGTGTGCCAGCCTGTTGGTAATGGCACCGGTCGTCCGCGCGGATGAACCGGCGACCGGGCCCGCCACTGCACCAACCACCGAACCGACCACCGAAACCTTTGCCAGCGATCCAGCGAGCGCGCCAACCCCGGCGACCACACCTGCCACCGTTCCCACCAAAGTTCCTTCCACCCTGCCCACCACCGTGCCTGTTAAATTCAAGCGCGGCGCGGGCGACCCCCGGCAACCGCAAAAGAAAACCGCCAAGATCTCGCCCGATGCCGGTAAGCTCCTCGAACAGATCAAACTCGCCTATAGCAGGATCAACACCCTTGAGTTGCAAGGCACGTTCAGCGTTGATTTTTCGATCGACGATCAACTGATTCAAAAAACCAGCTCTTTTAAAGCCTCGTTCGCGGCCCCGGATAAATTTCGCCACGAAATGATCGACGATGTCGTCATCGGCAGCACCGGCGAACACGCCTACATCTTCGAAACCAACACCCATCGGTACCTGCGGCAAAAGTTGGTCCTGATCCCCGAAGAACTCAGCCACGATGTACACGCCCCGAGTGGCCCGGCGGGGTTCATCCGTGCCATCCCCGCAACCGGACCGGTCACGGTCACCACGCAACCGGCAGTTCGGCGGCTGCACCTAACCGATCTGCCTGGCCCCATCCTTCCCGTTCTCGAGGAGCAGAACACCTCGCTGCAGCTCGTACTCGCCCCCGATGCCGCCCTTGAGCTGATCGGTGGGGCAATCGAAGTGAATCGCGCCAAAGATGTGACGATCGATGGCAAGGATTATCCGACATTGCATATCAAGGCGCCCCTGGCGGAGCTTACGGTGGCGGTGGATCCCGACACCTTCCTGGCCCGCCGGGTGGACGAGGATCTCAAAGAGGACCTGGTTAAGCGCGGCGCGGAAAACGTGAGGCGGGCACTGATCCGTACCGACTACTCCATCTCTAACCCCAACGCGGTGCCCCCGGCAGATGCTTTTGCCTGGTCCGTGCCGCCCGGTGCCCGCGCGGCGGCGGTGGGCGACATCAACTCCGGGGGTGAAGCACCAGCCGCCATGGCGCTCGAGGGCAAGCCCGCGCCCGACATCGTGGCCAAGATGCTCGATGGCACCGATTTTCGACTCAGCACCCATCGCGGAAGCGTAGTCGTGCTCGATTTCTGGGCAACCTGGTGCGGCCCATGCGTCGGTGAGATGCCCACGCTCGACAAGATTTATAGGAAGAAAAAACCTGACGGCGTGGAAATGTTCCTGGTGAACTGCAATGAGCCATCGGAGGCGGTGAAAAAGTTTATCGATCAAAAGGGTCTTACGCCGCCGGTGGTGCTCGATACAGATGTTTCCAAGGCACAAGACGCCTACAAGGCTGATGCGATTCCGCAAACCGTGGTAATCGGCAAGGACGGCACCGTACGCAAGGTCATCATCGGTGCCGGACCCGACTCAGTGCGGCTGCTCGAACAGGCGATTGAGGACGCATTACGCGCTGATAAATAGACTGCTGATCGCTCGATTTTTCCACTCCATCAATGTGCCCTCCATTGCCAGTTCCCGCGATAGCTTTCTTGCTTTTCGGTGTTGCATCTTACTGTCATAAATTTGCGTTTGAATTATGCCGATACGCTCCGGTCCGCCATCTTTTTCTTGCGGGCTGCGGCGCAGATGTTGCCGATACGTTGAAATAGCATAAATGGCTCTGCGCTTCCGCGCCCGCGTTGCAACCCTTCTGCAACCAAAGCCGCGGATTTTGCGGGCTTTGGGCCCCATAAAAAGTCCGGATCAGATTTATGAATGAAGCCCTCATCCAGCGAATCCAGCAATGCCCCTCATTGCCCTCTATCCCCGCGATCGCCATGCAGATCCTGGAATTGGCGCAAAAGGCGGATGTCGATATTGCCGCCATCGCACGCACGATTACTAAAGATGCGGCACTTTCCTCAAAAATCCTGCGAACGGTAAATTCCAGCTTCTACAGCCGCAGTCATAAGATCAGCACGATCAGCCATGCCCTGGTGATCCTGGGTTTACAATCGGTCAAGACGCTGGTGCTGGGGTTTTCGCTGGTTTCCACCTTGCCCAAGGGAAAAACCAAGGGCTTCGCCCATGTGAATTATTGGAAACGGAGCATCTATGCCGCCACCGCTGCCCGAACCCTCAGCGGGCGGCTTCACCTGGCGCAGCAGGAAGAATCGTTCCTCGCATCATTGCTGATGGACCTGGGGACGCTGGTGCTCGATCAGGTGTTGGAAGAAGAATACGGCCTGATCTGCTCCAGTGTCACATCCCACATAGAACTGGCCGCCGCCGAAGCGAATATCCTCAAGACCACGCACGCGGAAGTCACCGGATATTTAGCCAATCAGTGGAAATTCCCCCCGCTGCTGGCCACGCCCATGGAATTTCATCACCACCCCGAGCTGGTGGAAGATTTGGCATTGCGCAAGCTCACGCAGATCGCATCAATCGCGGGGCGCTGCGCCGATGTGTTCGTTGAAGAAGACGCCCGAAACGCCATCCGCGATACCCGCGCTGCCATGCAGGAAAATTTCCAGATCAACGCCGATGACTGCGATCATCTGCTGGCGGAAATCGGTCAAAAGACCCGCGAAGTGGCACCGCTGTTCGATATCAACCTGGGCACCGTTGTTAACTACGACGCCATCCTCAAAAAAGCCAACGACACCCTCGTGGAACTGACGCTGCGATCGCAGCAGCAGGCGGCTAATCTCCAGGAGCAAAACCAGGTGCTCAAAGTCCAGGCGACCACCGACGAACTCACCGGCCTGGCCAACCGCGCATCATTCAATCAGTTCCTGCAGCAGGCGTTTGCTGAAGCCGGGCAAGCCCGTAAGCCCTTGGCGCTGGTCATGCTTG
>JBBSFP010000298.1:0-4061 GCA_038238625.1 Tepidisphaerales bacterium | reverse complement strand
CATGAATAGCCGCAGTGGCCTGATCGAGGGTATCCACCCGCAGGTCCACCAGGCGGGCGGGGCGCAGGCCCAGCGTGGACGGATCGAGCTTCCAGGTGTGCAGGTGGCCATCATCCAGCTCGCTGATGCGCGTGGGGCCCATCGTCGAAAGCTCATCGAGGCCATCATCGGCATGCACAACCCAGGCGCGCTGGCTGCCCAGCTCGCGCAATACAGCCGCCAGGCGATCGGTGAGCTCCGGGGCAAAGACACCCAGCAATTGATGCCGCGCCCGGGCCGGATTGGTCAGAGGGCCCAACAGGTTGAAGATCGTGGGAATCTGCAACGCCGTGCGCGCGGCAGCCACAAATTGCATCGCCGGGTGATGGCTGCGGGCAAATGCAAAACCGATGTTGGAGTGCTGCAGGCAATTGGATAGCTGCGCGGGGGTCTGCTCCAGGTTGACGCCCAGCTTTTCAAGCACATCCGCCGAGCCGCATTTGCTCGATGCCGAGCGGTTACCATGCTTAACCACGCGTACCCCGGCGGCGGCGGCAATGATCGCAGCGGTGGTGGAGATGTTGAAAGTCCCGCGCACATCGCCGCCCGTGCCGCAGGTATCCAGCACGATATCATCGGGCGTACGATGCCCGTCGATGGTGACCCCTTTTTGCCGCATGACCGATGCCGCACCCACCAGCTCCTCCACCGTGGTTCCCTTGGCGGCCATGCCCACTAACAGCCCGCCGATCTGTGCCTCGCTGGCCTGGCCCGACATGATGTAATCGAATGCGGCCCGCGCTTCACCCCGTGTCAGATCATGGCGGGCACAGAGCTTCAGAAGGATGTCACGCAGGGTAGAGTTCATGCGCTTAGACCGGCCTGGAAGCGGAACCGACAGGCGGGATTATTCTACCACATGGGCAGCATCGGTGGCGGCGGTGATAAAGACGGTCGGCAGGATGTTGAAGCGCGCCTGGTAGGTTTTCACCAAATGCGCCGACAGTGCTTCCACGCAACGTGGCTGGGCCAGCGCGATGATGCACCCGCCAAAGCCGCCCCCGGTCATGCGCGCCCCGTAGACCCCTTTGAAGCCCGTTGCCTGCTCCACCATAAAATCGAGTTCCGCGGTGCTGACCTCATAGTCAACCCGCAGCGACTGGTGGCTCTGCAGCATCAGCTCGCCAGCGCGGTCATAGTCCTGGGCTTTCAGGGCGGTGGCGCATTCGGTCGTGCGCTGGTTTTCTAAAACCACATGCCGCGCCCGCCGATGCAACACATCATCGAGTCGCCCCTCCGCTTCCTGCACCTGCTGGGCAGTTACATCGCGCAGGGCCTTGATCTCAGGGTGATCCTTGCGAAAAAATTCCACGGCCTGCTGACATTGCTCGCGGCGCACGCGGTATTCGCCGGTGGATAGATCATGCCGCACCATGGTGTTGGCGATCAGCAGCCGCACATCGTTGGTGGACAGGGGAATATACGTGCGCGTGTGCGATCGGCAATCGAAGAGCGTGGCATGCCCCGCGCGGGCGGTGGCAACGATCATCGGGTCCATCAGGCCCACAGGCGCGCCGGCATACTCGTGCTCGGCCCGCTGGCAAATCAGGGCCAGCCGCATGGGATCGATGGTCTCATCTTCCAGCGCCAGCAGAGCCAGTGCCGTACCCACTTCCAGGGCTGCGCTGCTGGATAACCCACCGCCGGGCGGCAGCGTTTCGCTCACCAGCGCGTCCATGCCAATGATGGGAATCCCGGCGGCTTTAAGTTCGGCGGCCACACCACGGCTGTAGTTGGACCAGGCAAACTCGCCTCGCTTTACATCCGCGGGGGAAATTTTTTCCTGCACCGAAAATTCGCTGACCTGATCCTTAAATTCCGGCGCACTCGATGCCAGACGCACGATGCCATCAGCCCGCGCCCGGCAGACGATGCGTATATCCGGCTCAATGGCCAGCGGCAGCACAAACCCGTCGTTGTAATCGGTGTGCTCCCCAATGAGATTCACCCGCCCCGGTGCCCGCACCACGTGCAGCCGCCCGCCGCTTCCGAAGCGTTCGGCAAAACGTTGCTTGATGATTAAATTTTCGTCGCCGCTGGTCATGCCTATCACCTGATGCATCCCTTGTATGAATGACAAGTGGAACGGTCAAGACACAAGTCAGAACAAGTTAACAAAACGACAGCCCGCAAGATTTTTGCTACCCCCGTGCGGCCCGATATATTGCCTTGCATGTTCACCGCAGGGTCAACGCCATTTTATTTAATCGGCAGGATCCACGGCCGGAGGTACGCCGCATGTTTCTGGTGATTGATGGCCCCGAGGGGTGCGGCAAAAGCACGCAGGCGCTGCGCCTGTCGGAACATCTGCGCTCGCTGGGCAAAGAGGTTCTAACGGTGCGCGACCCCGGTACCACGCGCATCGGAGAGCAGATTCGCCACATCCTGCTCGACCCTGCCCACACGGAAATGGGCATGCGCTGCGAGATGCTCCTCTACATGGCCGCCCGCGCCCAGATGATGGCCCAGACCATTTTGCCCGCCCTGCAGGCCGGGGCCGTTGTCATCAGCGATCGGTTTGTCTCCAGCACGCTGGCGTATCAGCTTGGCGGCGACGGCCTGAGTGCCCATGAGATCAACACCGTTGGGCAGATCGCCGTCAGCGGGCAGTGGCCGGTGCTCACCATCGTGCTGGATATGCCACCGGAGATTGCTTTTGCCCGGCGCGATCGGCAGAAGGATCGCATCGAGCTCAGGCCGCTTTCATACCATCAGCAGGTTCGCTCCAATTACCTTCAGCAGGCCAAGGCTGATCCGAATCGCTACTGCGTTATTGATGCCGCCGCGCCGGTGGAAACCGTGACGAGCGAGGTTTGGAAAGTGGTCTCGAAATTATTGTGAACCATGGCCCACCTGCTATCGGACATCCTCGATCAACGCACAGCCATTGAAGCCATTGCCCGGGCGTACCAGTCAGACCATCTGCCGCACGGGTTGCTCTTTGCCGGGCCGGTGGGCGTCGGCAAGGCCACGACGGCCAGCGCGCTGGCGAAGCTGTTCCTGTGCCCCAGCGCCCAGGCGGATCGACCCTGCGACCGCTGCGATTCCTGCCGACTTTTTGATGCCGGCACCCATCCTGATTTTCGCGTGATCACCAAGGAACTCATCCGCTATCACGACAAGACCGGCAAATCCAAGGGGATCGAATTGTCGATCCAGGTGCTGCGCCCTGAACTCATCGAACCCGCCAGCCGCAAACCCACCCTCGGGCATGGCAAGGCGTTTGTCATCGAACAGGCGGAGTTGATGAACCTCACCGCGCAGAATGCCATTCTTAAAACGCTCGAAGAACCCGCCGGGCGCAGCCTGATCGTGTTGCTGACCGATCAACCGTTGTCGCTGCTGGCGACGATCCGCAGCCGTTGCCAGATGTTTGTTTTTGGATTGCTGCAAACGACGACCATCGAGACCGAGCTTGCTCGCCGGGGCAAAGACCCCGAGGCAGCCAAAGAGGCCGCACGGCTGTCGGCAGGCTCGCTGGGCCTGGCGCTGAAGTGGATCGAAGATGGCGTGATCCCTCTCGCGGGGCAACTGCAGACCCGCATGGCCAACCCATTGCAGGATGAGGATTCTTCAGGACTTTCAAACTGGTTCCGATCGGCAGCAGATGCCTATGCCGCCCGGCAACTGGAGCGCGACGAGCTTTCGAGCAAAGACCAGGCAACCCGCGAAGGCCTGGCACTCTACTTCCGCCTCGCCGCCGACTACTTTCGGCAGCAACTGGCAGCGACCGCCGGCGCTGAAGATGCCGCTCAGCTCCGCCGCGCCTGCACGGCGATTGAAGCCTTCGGCCGCGCCGAAATGTACCTGGATGCCAACGTGAACGTGGCGATCTTGCTGCAGCAGTTGGCGATGAAGTTGTAGACAGGACACTATGCCACGCAGCAGAGAGAGTTGCGCAACGCCGCGTTTGAATGCTGGCTTCATACCGATTTACATCAACCCGGCTGCAGGCAAGAAAAGTGGGAACGGTTAAGCTGGTCGAGATATAGGTTTGATCGTCGAACAATCTTTGCTTCTTT
>JBBSFP010000297.1:0-4074 GCA_038238625.1 Tepidisphaerales bacterium | reverse complement strand
GGCGGTTCAGCATTTTTATGAACCTGATGTGCTGCATCGCCGCCGCACAATTTGCCTATCGCCTGGCCGCGCGAATTCGACAGCGCGTAACGGGTGTAACGTTCAATGGGGAGCGCGATGTGATGCTGATCATCAACATCGTGGCGCTGCTGGTGTTCTGCGGGATTCAATTCAGTCCACCGCTCCGGCATTTCTCCGATCACAACATTCTCACCATCGTGATGCTGCTTGATTTGCTGGCGTTGACGGCGATCGCAGAAGCCTCGCCGCTGCAGATCTTTCGCCAGAATCGCTGGACCGCCACCGCGCTGTTGGCAATCCTCGCCGCCGCGGTACCGGTGATCTTTTACACCAGTGCCAGCATGGGCATGCTCGGGCTCAAGCCGGTGGATATCGAAGTGGATGATTCGGATTACCTGGCCCTGTGCCATTGGTCGGCGCAGAACACGCCGGAGGATGCGCTCTTTGTTGTGCCTCCCGATGAGCAGGCATTCCGGCTGGAAGGCAAGCGGGCGATCGTGGTGAATTTCAAAGGGGTACCGCAGTTCGGGGGTGAACTGGTTGAATGGCGCGATCGCCTTTGCGCCGTGCTGGATTGGCCGGATCTCTCGTCGCTTCCACACCGATTTGATAAGACGCTCAAGGCAATCGGTGAACGCTATTCGCAGGTGTCTTCCACTCGCCTGATCGCCACCGCGCAACGCTACAACGCAAGCTACATTGTCGCCGACCATGAGCTTGACGGCGCGCTGAACCTGGTTTTTGAAAAGGGTCGATACCGACTTTACCAGTTGACGGGTCACTGATTTTTTCGCAATGCGTTTGCGCGCCGCGCGACAGTCAACAACAAATGGGGCGTTAAATAGCGCGCGGCACTCGGGATAAACTTTACAATCATTGCCCGCGCGATAGATTTGCTGCATATCATTCACGCGGCGGACCGAAGGCGATGGCTCCCCTTTGGTCCGCTTTTGTATTTTCCATCAACACCATTTTGATGCCGGGGCCATCGCGATAGGAATTGGATGATGTTTCAGATGCGATGGGCCCTGGTGCGCGGGATTCTTCTAGTAGGGTTCTGCACGCTGCTGCGGAGCGGCGGGTGCGGGCAGATGGTCGCCAACCAGTTTCTTCGGCCCCGGATCGAAAGCGAGCGTAAGGACGTTTTGCTTGCCGAACGGCGCCGGGTGCAGCGCGAGTGGGGAAACTACTGCCACGATTTTAGTTGGCTGGGGACCGATGGATTCCACATGCGCGCGATGATCCTTACGCCGCGCGAAGCGCCGGAGGTTCTGGCCCCGGCGGCAACGCTGCCGGAAGATTCGCGTGCCGAAGGGGGCAGGCGATCAAACCTGCTGGAGCGTTTGCTGGGGCTGCGCCGGGTGAAGCTTCCGGAAACTCCACCGCGCGGATTAATCGTATTGCTTCACGGGCTAAGCGATCGCAAAGAAGGGATGCTGGCCAACGCGGAGTGGTTTGCGCGGCATGGCTACGTAGCGGTGTCAGTCGATCTGCGCGCTCATGGGCAGAGCCAGGGCCGATACACCACTTTCGGCCGCCGCGAGCGCTGGGACATGGTCGCGCTGCTCAACAATTTGCAATTGGACGGTTTTGACACCAGCCATGTGGGCGCGATGGGAACGAGCCTGGGCGCGGCCACGGCCTTGCAATGGGCCGCGGTGGATGAGCGCGTTAAAGCCGTGGTGGCCATTGCACCCTTTGCCAGCTTGAACGAGGAGGTGGCTCATCTCAACGCCATCCAGGCCAGGCAGGTATCTCCGTTCGTACTGCATGTGCTGGAATGGGCTGCTGAAGCCGCGGCGGAATTCCGCATCAACGAAGTGTCACCCTTGCAGGCGATTGCTCACCGACGGGTGCCTGTCTATTTGATCCATGGAAACGATGACCAGGTGATTCCGGCTGAACAGTCGGATCAGTTGTTCGCGGCAGCCGCGGGGCCGGCCGTTCTGGAGCATGTGCCTGGGGCCGGGCACCATGATGTGTGGTGGAAACTAGGCACTGGTTTATTGATGCGCGCCACGGATTGGATGGAATGCTACGTCGTGCATGATGGGGAATCAGCACCGCATTGGGTGGGGCATTTTGAAAACCGAAATATGTCGGTGACCCTGCTGACCCGCTGAAGCGGGTGACCCTGATAACCCGCTGGAGCCGTGCTGATGCGCATGGAACGCCGCCAGCAGAAATGTGATTGCGGAGCGCGCATGACAGATTACGCGCGAAAGCGGGCGCGCTGATTCGCATGCCACGCCGCCAGCGTTAGTGTGATTGCGCAGCGCGCATGACTTCGCGGGTGGCCATGATCTGATAGACGGCACCGGTAGGATCTCCGCAGGGCCCGGCCGTGCGATCGGCATCGCTGCCCACAAACTTCCTGACCTTGTCTAAACCCACCGCGGGCACGGCTGCAGGATCGCAATCGCGGCTTGCCAATTCCACCCCCACAATTTGCCCGTTAACCATCAGCGGCGCGCCGCTGAGGCGCGGATTCACGTTCAGTCTTAGCTTCCAATTATCAGATGGGGCAGGCGCAGTTCCCCCGATGTTTTCAGCAGTAGGATTGAAGATGTTAACCGTGGGGTAGCTGCAGCAGCTGACCGCCCCACCGGCGAAACTGTCCGCCAGCGCGATGGGGCGAAAGTGCCCCCCCGCAACACGCACCAGCGCCAAGCCGGTGTCGTCCTTGCGAACCACCTCCACGTTCAGCGTGGCCCCATCGGCGCCGATGAGCACGATCTCTTTGGCGCCGTCCAGGACCGACGCGGAAGTGATGGCCATGTCGGTAGCGATCGGAAACGCCACCGCGTAGCTGGCAATGTGCACCGCTTTCATTACCGGTGGCGTGGGCGCGATGGCCACGACCGGAGGCGGTGGTCCCACCGGAGGGGTGATCGGGGGCGTGACCGGCTCCACGGGTTTGGAATCCTCGCCCGGATTATTCGTGCTGCCGTTCTTGCGAACCTTGATTTTCGGCGGGTTCTCCGGGGCGGGGATTGCCGGATCCTCTGCGTTTGTCGAACTGTGCACACGGGTGCGGTGCGCTTTTATGCCATGCTCATTGGCCGGCATGGCAGGCGCTTCGGGCGCAACCGCCACTGCCGTGATTCCTACCGGCGGTGCTTTTGTGTTGTCCATTGCCACCAGCAGCACCTCTTTGGGAAACGTTTGGGCCGGAGCCTTGTTGTTGGCAGCATCGTATGCGCGATTGCCCTGATCGTAGTCGGCGGCCGCGCGTTCAGCGCGCATTCGATAAAAATTAACCGCTTCGGGAGTTGCATGGGCGCGCGCGGCGGCAGCCATCACATTGTCATACTCGGTGCGCGCCTTGTTCATGTCGGCTTCCAGACGATCCACGGTGGGGCCGAGGCTTTCTAGTTTTAGTTTGTTCTCTTCGATCAATGCCAGCTTCGCGTCCACATCTTTTGCCGGCAGCCATTCCATGCCCCAGCGTTTCCAACCGGGCTTGGCGGCTTCTAATTTCTGGTTGTAGATGACGTAAAACGCAACCGCCTGCTTCCAGGTTTCCATCTTGCGGGCTGGTTCATCGGCCTGGTTAAGCGCGATGGCCATGGCATTGGCGACTTGCTCATCCAGCAACGCGACATGGGCAGTGAGGTAATCCTTGGTGAATTTCACCGCACGCATCGGATTCTTAATTGCGATCTGCAACGCGGCCATGTTGATGACCATCGTGCGGTCGGGTGCTGGGTTGAGCAGCATCAGTTTTTCCATTGGGTCTTTGGCGTGCGCAAAATCGCCCTGGTGCAGATTCGCCAGCGCGCAGCCATAGAGCGCTGTCTGGTTGTTATGATCGATGCTGATCACATCCATGAAGGAATCGCGCGCGACTTTAAATTCACCGGCTGCGAAGGCGTCCTGGCCTTGCTGCAGCAGCGGTGCCAGCGATTTGGTATCGCCCCTGGCCTTTCCCCCCGGCGCGGTGGCCGGGGCCAGCCCTTTTGGTCCTGGCGTTGGCATGGCGGGTGCCGTCGGGGGATATTCCGCCCGTAGCGCGGCCGGGGTCGTTACCATCGCCAGCGCAACCAGCCCGAG
>JBBSFP010000296.1:0-4098 GCA_038238625.1 Tepidisphaerales bacterium | reverse complement strand
GCACGAGTTGCAATCGCGCGGTATGGGCCGCCACCTCTCTCCCCGCGACCTCCTGGTCATCTCACCGACCGGGCCGGTGGACAACGAATACCGTTTTGCCGACGAGTGCGCCCGCCACAAGGTGCTCGACATGCTGGGCGATCTCTACCTGCTGGGCCGTCCAATCTACGGGCGCATCCTGGCCTACAAGAGCGGGCACGCGCTCAATCATCTTCTGGTTCGTCGCCTGCTCGAGCAGGGCAACTCCAACGAACGCGAATCGCTGGTCAAGCGGGCCGGGGAGATGGACATCCGTCGAATCCAGCGCATATTGCCCCACCGCTATCCCATGTTGCTGGTGGATCGGGTGCTAGAGATCATTGGCGAGGAAAAAGCGATCGGACTGAAGAACGTCACGTTCAATGACATCTTTTTCCAGGGCCACTATCCTGGCACGCCAATCATGCCGGGGGTTCTGATCGTTGAAGCGTTGGCTCAATTGGGAGGGTTGCTGCTGAGCCAGAAGCTTGAGCATACCGGCAAGCTGGCGGTGTTGCTGAGCATGGATAAGGTGAAGATGCGTCACCCCGTAGTACCCGGCGATCAACTGATTCTCGAAGCACAGACTGTGCGGGTCAAAAGCCGCACCGGGCACGTTCGGTGTCGTGCCTTCGTGCAAGACAAGCTAGCATGCGAAGCCGACATCAAGTTCATGCTGGTTGACGCTGAACCCACTTGAGCGGCTCTCATTCATCGCATTGCCATTCAGATCAGGTTAACTTTTAACCAGCAATATTTAGCGCAACATTATCTAAAACCGGATTGTACTCATTGCATTTCCGGATACTCTATCGTCGCTGAACAGGCGGACTTATTGCTGCTGGCGTGAAGGAATATATTTATGAAGTGCCCTATGAAATTCACCCGATTGTTATTCGCTTTTGCCCTTGCGGGCCTCACCGGGGTATTTGCGCAGAATGCCGCTGCGAATACCATCGTGCAGACCCACACCACGGGAGCGGCGCAGAATATTCCGTTCTCCTCGACACTGTTTTTTAATACCTTCGATCCCAGCCTGGGTACCCTCACGCAGGTGATTATTTCGGGTTCTGCTGATTTGGCCGGAACTGTCAGCGTTTACAACGTGGATTCCATAAACCACTCCTTCACTAATGCGGCTGCCTCTACGGATGTTCACATCACCAGCCCGCAGGGTTTGAGTTTGAATCAGACTGTCGTCACCGGCATGGTGGCTGGCACCGTTGGGCCGGGTGGCCCGACCTGGTTCGTCGCTCCATCGGTTACCTCGAATTTCGCGCCGGTCAACGTCGTGGATTTGACCCCCTACATTGCCACCGCCAGCAACACCACCGTTTCTCTAAACTTCGCCAGCGACAACACCCATGTGCAGGGAACCTCTGATGTCCCTTTTAAACTGTTCTTTGGTGGTGGTGCGCAGGCTGATGGATCGGTGACCTTGACTTACAATTATGACAGCAATTCCACCACCGGCGGCAGCGTTCCGGCCCCCGGTATCGCGTGGATGTGCCTTGGCCTACTGGTGGCCCTGGGTGCCATGCCCATTGCCCGCCGCTTCCATTCGAGCTTCTAACCGCTCGAACCTCGCTGCTAAAATTTGACGTTTTCGTGTGAAGCGTTGGTTCTTCCAACGCTTCTTTTCTTTTATTGTGCTCTCCCCATGAAATCAGATGCCCCCACCCCCGGCTACCCATCCATCCAACGTTCAAAAGAGCTTCGCAAACGCTCCATTGCCAAGACCATTTCCTGGCGGATCATCGGATCGATTGACACTATGATCGTGTCGTTTACGGTCTTCGCACTCTATCGAGCCCACGGAGCCGGCGAAGTCGCCCGGGCGGCCAGCCTGGTGGGCCTCTTTGAAATTCCCAACAAGCTCTTGCTGTATTACCTGCACGAGCGCATCTGGTCCGGTATTCGATGGGGCCGCGAACCCCAGCCGCCCGAATATTTGATCTGATCCCTGCCCAAGATCCACATCACAGGGTGATCGCTAAATGCCCGAGAAAAAAGATGCCCGTCATTGGGTCATGAACGCTTTAATTCCGTCTGTAACCGTTTTCACTTCCATCTCTGTCAGGGCCGGGAACATGGGCAGACTTAATATGCGGCGAGTGTAGTCCTCTGTTTTTTTCAACGGCGGCTGCTTTCCAAACACCTCTTCGATGGCTGGCTGCAGATGATTGGCCACCGGGTAGTGGACCCCGGTCTCCACTCCTTTTTCTTTTAGATGTCGGCTCAATGCCTCGCGAAGATCGTTGTTTTCCAGCCGAATGACGAACATATGATAGACGCTCTCGGTCTGGCCATCGCTGTCGGCCGGTGGCAGCGTCACCCCCTTCACGCCCGCCAAGTCGCGCCGGTACCATTCCGCCGCCCGCCGCCGACCCGCGTTCAGCTCATCGAGCACCTTGAGTTGTTCGCGTCCCACCGCCGCCTGGATTTCATTGAAGCGCAGGTTGAACCCCACCTTTTCGTGCAGGTACTTATCCTTCCGACCATGGTTGCGCAGCATAGTAACTTTGCGGGCAACCTCTGGATCGCGCGTGGCGATCGCCCCGCCATCCCCATATACCGTCAGATTTTTTGACGGATAAAAACTAAACGCCGCATGTTCTGTGAAGCTGCCAGCGCGCTTTCCCTTCCACTTGGCCCCATGGCTCTGCGCGCAATCCTCAATCACCCACAGCCCGTGCTCATCGGCCAGCTTCATGATCGCATCCAGATTGGCCGGCCGCCCGTACAGATGCACCGGCAGGATGCCCACGGTCTTATCCGTGATGCGCCGGCGCGCATCCGCCGGATCTATCGTGTAGGTGTCATCAATGTCGCAAAAGACTGGCTTTGCACCCACGTGAATCATGGGCTCGATGCTGGGAAACGCCGTCAGTGAGGGCACGAGAACCTCATCCCCCGGCTTCAGACCCTGCGCGATGTGCAGCAGGTGCACCGCCGCCGTCCACGATGAGCTCAACACCACATGTGGCACCCCAAAATACGCCGCCAACTCCTTCTCAAATTCCTTGCACTCGGGCCCCAGGATGTAGTTGCCCCCCTTGACGACTTCCAGAATCCGCCTGTCGATGGTCTCACTTTGGTAAACGCGCGATAAAGGAATTTTGCCAGCCATGGTCAATCGAGCCTCCAGCTCCGCCGCAATGTAGGGGTGAAAACGCCGTGTGATTGGAACGCTCATATAACGCAATGTGGGGCGGTTTTCAATGCGGACATCAGCGGATATCAGGCTCCTGCGGAAGTGTCACATAGTAACTGCCTCCATGCAGGGCACCCGCGATACTCACAGACCGATCGCAGGTGAACCGCAGCGGAGCACGGCGGCACTTAACCGCAAGGGCCAAACCTGAATGGCTTTGCACACGCAGCAGGCGTTGGCTATAACCGTATTACTCGTAGCCTTGTGGGAAAAACCGGCCTTCAACAGGACAAATTATGCCGCGCGCGACAATCCTTATCAGCCCACTCATCTGCCTGACCTCCATTCTTATTTCGGTGGCCCCCGCCAGGGCCGATGGCGACAAGTACCTTCTCAAAATGAACGTGCAGAAAGACCAGGCCTGGGCCTTTGATCTCGTGCTGACCGGTGACAGCGTTTCCACCATTACCATGGGCGGGAATCAGCCCATGCAGCAGAATCAGAAGATGTCAGTCCACATGCTTGGCAAATTTACTGTGCTGGAAACCAGCGACGGCGCGCCCACGGCCGTCAAGCTTGAAGTGGATGGCAAAAGCGCCGGTAAAATGACCATGGCCAATCATGGGGAGCAGGATATCCCCGTTCCGGTCGCCGGGCAGACGATCACGATTCGTCGCGACCCCGCTACCGGTCAGGTGACCAATGATTTCAAAGGCCAGCCTGATCCGCAAACATTGCAGGCCTTGAGTGGGTTTGTGAACGATAACCCGGGCTTTTATTCCCCCAACGCGATGCAGTTGGGTGATGAGTTTCACCAGGATTCGGCCCTGTTGCTCAAGCTCTGGCACCTCGATCAGAAAGGCGACCGCGCCGGCCTCACCGCCAAGCTGCAGGACATTTCCACCCTCGACAACCACCGTTGCGCT
>JBBSFP010000295.1:0-4104 GCA_038238625.1 Tepidisphaerales bacterium | reverse complement strand
GACAACGCCAGGTGGACGTTTAAATCCGCGGTGCGCAGGGCTTCAATACCGGGCACAATCCCCACGGTCGACACCGTAATCTGCCGCCACCCCAGCCCACCCATGTCCGGATGGGCGATGCGCCTGATTGCGGCAATCACGTTTTCCAGGTTGTGCATGGGCTCCCCCATCCCCATGAAGACGAGCGACGAAATTTTTCGCCCCATCTCGTCGGCAGCCCGGGCCAGGTGCAAAAATTGTTCGACAATTTCATCGACACGCAGATTTCGCAGCAAACCGTTTTTGGTGCTGGCGCAAAACCCGCACCCCATCGCGCAACCGATCTGCGATGAAACACAAACCGCGGCCCGATTAGCGCGATATCCTGGCATGAGTACTGCCTCCACCGCCTCGGCATCGCTGGCAAATGCGATCAGCAATTTGACGGTATCATCCGATGCGCGATGGCGGCTCAGCACCCGGCTGATCGGCGGTGATTTTTCCGACAACGCCGCGCGTAATGATTTGGGGATTTCCAGTGATTGCCAATCCGGCACACCGCAAGCCGCATAAAAATGCCGCAGCACCCGCGGGGCATGGGATGGCTTTTCCCCGCGCTGCAACAGCAAGCGGGCCAGTGAATCTAAATCATGCAATGGTAGATGCATGCTCAAACGGTGCCCTATCAGGCGGGCAGCAAAAGCTGCTGCTTTCGCAGAAAAGGAAGTTGATTGCGCCGCTCGCGCCAACGTTTAAACTCGGCACTGTCCACTGTATTTAGCACCGCGCCTACCCAACCCTCTGGCAACAGTGTTGACAGCAATATCCTTGAAAACAGCACATCGCCCACGGTCGGACTTACCGGCACCGACTGCTCACGCAGAAACTCCCAAACAGCGGTGCAAAACGGCACGAAATCCATCGCGAACGGCACCTCATAGACCATTCCCGCCCCCGCGCCGGTGCATGACAGCGCTGAAAGCGATGCCAATACCGGTGTGTACCCAATGATATCGGTCAGCGAAAAATACCCTTCACACCACGCCGCCGCCCAATAAAGCGCCTGTGGCCCCAGCGTGCGGGTGTCGATCACGTATTCAAGATTGCGCGTATCCTGCTGAAGGTTTCCCTCGGCATCATGCCATTCCATCGGCTTGAAAACTACCGACTGCGGTTGCTTCCGTTTCTGCAACGCCGCTGACGCACGACCCGCGATTGGCGCAACCGGCCCCTTGCGGCGCGGCCTATGGCCGCCCGCATTCGGCGCGGGGGAAGATTCCTTTTCTACTTCTGACACGTTTGCCCAAACTCTTAAACCCACGGCAATCGATGTGGCCAACACCCCGAAACCTAAAAAATGTCCGCCCCAACATCAACGAGCGCCCACGACGCCAGCCTGCGATTCTACTCATAAACTCCAACGCCGCAATTCAACCGATATGCGATTATGCGATCGATTTCTTGTGCCCGCCGCGCTATTTTTTCACTTGATCCGCCGCATGATAACTGCTGCGCACCAGCGGCCCGGACTCCACATGCCGCAGCCCTGCCTCCTGGCCGTACCGTTTCCAATGTGCAAACTCATCCGGATGCACCCAGCGTTCCACCGGCAAATGTTCGGCTGTGGGCTGCAAGTATTGCCCCAGCGTCAGGATATCCACGCCGATCGACACCAGATCGCGCACCACGGATTCGATTTCATCGGTCTGCTCCCCCAGGCCCAGCATCATACCGGTCTTGGTAGTCAGGCCCTGATCGCGGGCGATCTTGAGCAATTCCAGCGAGCGTGCATATTTCGCCTGGGGGCGCACGCGTCGGTACAGACGCGGGACCGACTCGATATTATGATTTAGAATTTCCGGCTTTTCGTTGAGCACGATCCCGAGCGCATCCCAGTTGCCACAGAAATCCGGGATGAGCACTTCCACCTGCGTGCCGGGGGATTGCTCACGAATCTGCTGAATTGTGTCCGCCCACACCGCGGCGCCGCCATCGTCCAGTTCATCGCGATTGACGCTGGTGATGACCACATGCCGCAGCCCCATGGCGGCGACTGCTTTTCCCACGCGGCGCGGTTCATCCAGATCCAGCGTCGGAGGGCGGCCGGTTGCGATGTGACAAAACCCGCAGGAGCGCGTGCATACATCCCCCAGAATCATCAGGGTGGCCGTCCCTGCGTTCCAGCATTCCCCCATGTTCGGGCATTTGGCACTTTGACACACCGTGTGCAGCTTTTGATCGTTAACCAGATCCAGCAGCTTGCGATACGGCTCCCCACCGGGCATCTTAACTTTCAGCCATGAGGGTTTTCGGCCAAATGCCGGTGGCGGGGGGGTAACTGATTCCGCGATCGGGCTGCCGTTCGACAACACCAGGTGATTCAATGATAATGGCATAATGCACTTAAATTTTAGAGATACCTGCGATGAGTAGCAAACCGGTCGTGGCGCTGATCATGCCAGAAGCCACCTGGAAATGGATGTTTGGGGAAGAGGGGCTCTCTGAACTAAAGACGATCGCCGAGGTGCGCGGACCGGGCATGATCGACACGCCAAAGATTAAAGAGGCGCTGGCTGATGCCCAGGTGATCATTACTGGCTGGGGCTCGCCGCGCTGCGACGATCAACTGCTGGCGATGGCACCGCGATTGGGGTTTCTGGCCCACAGTGCGGGTACGGTCAAGGGTATCGTCGATGGGGCAGTCTATGCCCGGGGGATCCGAGTCAGCACCGCCGCGGCCGCCAACGCCCGGCCGGTGGCGGAGTACACCGTGGCCATGATGGGGGCTTTGCTCAAGCAGATGCCATGGATCATCCGCGCCCTGCCGGCCGGGCTCCCCAAAAATCATCCGCGCCTGTCGCAACTCCGCGAGTTGCAGGATATGACCATCGGCCTGATCGGCGCTTCGCGCGTGGGCCGTGAGGTGATTCGCCTGCTGCACGCCTACCACAACCTGACGATCAAGCTGTATGACCCGTCTATTTCTCCCTCCCAGGCCACGTTGATGGGCGCCACGCTTGTTCCGCTGGATGAAGTGTGCGCCTGCACGGTGGTATCGGTGCATGCGCCGAGCATTCCCCAGACCCACCACATGCTTAACGCGGCGACGCTTGCCCTGCTCCCCGATCATGCGGTGCTGATCAACACCGCCCGCGGGTCCCTGATCGACGAAAATGCCCTGATCGCCGAAGTGCGGCGTCGCCCCCTGTATGTATTGCTGGATGTCACCGACCCCGAACCCCCGCCCGCGCATTCGCCGCTGCGGCATGAGGAAAATATTCTCATCACCCCCCACATCGCGGGCGCGATGAATCAAGCCCGCCGCGACATGGGCCGCCTCGCCGAGCAGGAAACCTTGCGTTTCCTGCGCGGCGAACCCCTAGAGCACGAAGTCACCGAGCAAATGCTGGCCACGCAGGCGTAAATCTGGGTTTATACCAACGTGCAATGGACGATTATTTTTGTTCAATGAACGCGAATTATTTCGTTTGACTTCTCTTTATGCAGTCGATATTCTTCGCTACCGTACGAAAAAAAGATGGAATGCAATCGGGGGAGTTCCCGCCCGCCTTCCAAAAATAGACATTAACACCTGCGAGGTTTCGAATGGTTTGGACTTCTCGTTCTTCGGATATTTACGCGCTGGATACATCATCGGTGGGGGGGGGGGCGCAGGCGTAAGTCGGTCGTAGCTCTGGCTCGAGCCACGCGGCAGGCCATGTCGGTCGCAGGGCGGTCGGTGGGCATGAGGGCATCGGCCATGGAAGCGCTTGAATCGCGGCAGTTGCTCTCGGGAACGCTCGCCGCCACTGCCGGGCAGAAGATTGAGGTGATGGCCAACCAGTCGTTCAGCACGCCAGTCTCCACCTTCAGCAGCGCGCGGGCTGGGGCCGCTGCCGCTGATTTTTTTGCCACCATTCAGTGGAGCAACGGCGATGTTTCTGCCGGGGCCATTGCCGCCACCGGCACCGATGCCAACGGCAATCTTCTCTTCACCGTCGCTCCCGATGGCGGGTATGCCGACCCCGGGGTGGGCGCGCAGACCGCTCTTATTGATATCACCGATTCGCTGAGCGGAGACACGCTCGAATCCAGCACGGCAGTCGCCTCCGATGGGCAATTTCT
>JBBSFP010000294.1:0-4108 GCA_038238625.1 Tepidisphaerales bacterium | reverse complement strand
GGACGTGCCGGTACTCAAACTCCAAGTTGAATCGATCCTGGCGAGTTTACCGCCTGATGCGTGATCGGTTAATTCTACCCGCTCAACCCACCGTCGCGGCTTCTTTGGCCTTGGCAAATGTCATCGCCGCTTTTACCAAACCCATGAACAGGGGCTGGGGCCTTAGGGGGCGGCTGGTGAGTTCAGGGTGGGCTTGGGTTCCGATGAAATAAGGATGCACCTCCGGAAGTAATTCCAGGATTTGCATGATGGGCTGATTCGGGTGCGTGCCGCTGAAGACCAGGCCATGGTTTTCCAGCTCGGGGACGTATTTGGGATCCACCTCATAGCGATGGCGGAAGCGCAGCCGGGTGGAGGCAGCGTTGTTGAATAGCCGGGCGGCCAGCGTGTCGGGCTTGAGGTGCACGTTCTCGCCTCCCAGGCGCATGTTTCCGCCGAGGCCTTCGATCTTTTTCTGATCGGGCAGGATATCGATTACCGGGTTTTTGCAGGTGGGGTGGAATTCGGTGCTATGGGCATCGGGTAGCTCGCAGACATTCCGCGCGTATTCTATAACCGCCATCTGGAACCCCAGGCACAAACCCAGATAGGGAACCTTGTTTTCGCGGGCGTGGCGTATGCACTCGATCTTCCCTTCGGTCCCGCGTACGCCAAACCCGCCGGGAACGATAATGCCATGGCACCCCTCAAGCTCCTGCTCCACGTTGGCGGGGGTCACATCGGTGGTATCAATCCAGCGGAATTTCACATCCACACCCAGGTGCACCGAGCAATGCTCACCGGCCTTGATAATGCTTGCGTAGGCATCGCGCACGGCGACATATTTGCCGGTCAGCGCGATGATGACCTCCTGCCGGGGGATGTTGGTTTTTTTGTTAAGGCGCTCCACGAATTGTCGCCACGCACGGCGGGCCTGGTCTTCGGCCTTCTGATCCACTCGATCATGCAGCCGCAGCATGGTAAGTACTTCGCGGTCCATACCCGCATCGTGCAGGGCATCGGGAATCAGGTAGATGCTTTCCACATCGTGCATTGAAAAAACCCTGCGCATGGGCACGTTGGTGTACATCGAGATCTTTTCCTGCACCTTGGCGCTCACGGGGTTTTTAGCACGGCAGGCAATGATCGAGGGCATGATGCCCATCTCCATCACGCGCTTAATCCCCAGCTGCGCGGCCTTGGATTTCTGCTCGCCGATGACTCCCGGCTCTAAAATGTAAGTGAGCGCGACGAAAACAACTGAGCCTTCGCCTTCCTCGAAAGCGAGCTGTCGGCAGGCTTCGAGGTAGGCGGTGTTTTCAAAGTCACCGACCGTCCCGCCGACTTCTACAAACACCACATCCGCCTGATGCCTGACGGCCAACTCGCGCAGCCGCAGCTTCACTTCCCCGGTGACATGCGGGTTAAATTGCACATCGCGTCCGAGGTAGCCCCCTTCACGTTCTTTTTTCAAAACGGCGGCATGAATCTGGCCATTGGTGGTGAAATTGGCGCGGGTCAGATCCTGGTCGAGCAGGCGTTCGTAGGTCCCCAGGTCCATATCGGTTTCCATGCCGTCATCCAGAACGAACACTTCGCCATGCCGATACGGATTGAGCGTGCCGGAGTCGATGTTGTAATACCCCTCCATTTTGATGGGGGCGACGCGCAGGCCCTTGTCCTGCATCAGCTTGGCCAGCGAGCTGGAGAAAATGCCTTTACCCAGCCCCGACATCACCGTGCCCACAACGATGACATACTTGTGATGCCCCTTGCGATAGCCCGGCGGCATGGGGGTATAAAACTCGGTGTCATCCGTGGACTGGCCGATGCGCGCAAGTAAATCTTCGGTGGTCATGTTCGGGTCGATCATGGGCGCCTGAGCGTCTTTCTTCTGAGGGTCTTTCTACTGTATCTGGCGGGCCGCGGCGGCACTGCTTATTTTCTTATAACGCTTCACAAACTCAGCATATTGCGCCGGCGTGTCGATTCCATGCGTGGCGTGCTCGACCCGCAACACATAAATGGAGCGCCCATGCTCCAGCACGCGCAGCTGCTCCAGCATTTCGGTCATCTCCAACGGCGTGGGCGGCCAGGCAGCATATTCCAAGAGAAACGGGCGTCGATAGGCATAAATTCCCAAGTGTAGATAATACGCTGTATCGCCAGGTGATTCTTCATGCCGGGCACCCTGCCGGAGATGGGGAATCGGGCTGCGCGAGAAATAAAGTGCCCGACCCGCAGTATCCATCACCACTTTCACCAGGTTTTCATCCCGCACATCTGCCCCGGCGGTGAAGGGGGTAGCGGCCGTGGCCATCGGGTCGTCAGAAGTCTGCAGCCGCGCAATTAAACCATCAATCGTCTGCGGCTCAATCTCTGGTTCATCCCCCTGCACATTGACAATAATGTCCGCATCCGGCCCGGCCAGTGATCGCGCCACCTCGGCGATACGATCGGTGCCGCTCGGGTGATCGACGGCCGTCATGATGCATTCGGTGCCAAACGGCTGCAGCGCATCGGCGATACGCCGGTCATCGGCGGCCACAATGATCCGGCTCACCGATTTCGCCAGCAGCACGCGCTCCACCACATGCTGCACCAGCGGTTTTCCGGTTTGGGAGGCAATAATTTTGGCGGGGAAACGTGAGGAAGCAAAGCGGGCGGGGATGACAACCGTAGCAGCCAAAGCCGCTCCTTTCGAGCCATTTCAATTAGCGCGCGACACTACCGGGAGCGGGGGAGTGTGTCAAATATTACAGTGGCCCAGCGGACTGCTCAGACTCATACAGCGGATGTGATAACTGAACTTGTCGTCGGCAGGTATTTATTGAGTTGAATCGAATGAAATTCTGCGGATCATCGCCAGCCTTTTGGGCCTATACTTACCCACGCTATGGACCAGAAATTTATCCGTATTCAGGGTGCGCGTGAGCACAATCTTAAAAACATCAACGTGCAGATTCCACGCGATCAACTGGTCGTCATCAGTGGATTGTCGGGATCAGGGAAATCGACGCTGGCGTTTGACACCGTCTATGCCGAGGGACAGCGGAAGTACATGGAATCGCTGTCGGCATATGCGCGGCAATTCCTGGATCAGCTGCAAAAGCCGGACGTCGATGAGATCGAGGGGTTGCCGCCCACGATTGCCATCGAGCAGCGTTCGGCGAGCAGCAACCCTCGATCTACGGTGGCGACGACGACTGAGATTTATGATTACCTGCGCGTGCTCTTTGCCCGGGCGGGCACGCCGCATTGCTGGGTTTGTGGGCGGGAGATCAGCGGGCAGTCGGGTTCGCAGATCATTGATGCTATTTTACGGCTGCCCATGGGAAGCAGGACGATGATCCTCGCTCCACTGGTGCGCGGGCAGAAGGGTGAGCACAAGGAAATCTTCGCTGCGTTGCACAAGCAGGGGTTTGTGCGCATGCGCGTGGATGGTGAGATTGTAGAACTAACCAGGCCGGAATCATTTCCAAAGCTCAAGAAGACCTTCGTGCACACGATTGAAGCGGTGATTGATCGCATCGTGCTCAAGCCGGAGATTCGTTCGCGGCTGGGCGATTCGGTGGAGACGGCGCTGCGGCTGGGCCAGGGTCTGCTGGTCTGCACCACGCAGAATGCGGATGGCAGTTGGACCGATTCGATGTTCAGCGAAAAGTTTGCCTGCCCCGAGCATCCGGAAGCAAGTTTACCGGAGCTGGAGCCACGGCTGTTCAGCTTTAATTCCCCACATGGCGCGTGTCCGGAATGCCATGGGCTGGGGACGGTGGGCGAATTCGATCCGGAATTGATCGTCCCGGATGACACGGTTTCGATGGAAAACGGCGCGATCGAGGCCTGGCGTAAGAACGGCAAGCGCATGAACATTTTCTACGCGCGCATCCTGCGTCAATTTTCGCGCGATTTTGAGATTTCCTACACCGCGCCTTTCAAAGACATTCCCAAAAAGGTCCAGGTGGTGCTGATGCATGGCACCGATGTCAAGGGCGATCTGGGCACGGGCACGTCGTTCGAGGGGATTATGCCCAACCTCACGCGCCGATTTGAAAACACCGAAAGCGAGTGGGTCAAATCGCGGTTGCATCAGTACATGAGTGAACAGCCGTGCGCGCGATGCGGCGGT
>JBBSFP010000293.1:0-4126 GCA_038238625.1 Tepidisphaerales bacterium | reverse complement strand
GTGTCGGCCTGCACGTTTTTGAGTTTGTAGAAATCCATCACGCCCATATTGCCGCTGCGCAGGGCGTCGGCAATCGCCCGCGGAATCTCTGCTTCCGCGAGCACAACCGCCGCGCGGTTTTCGGCGACCTTGGCGATATTCTCCTGCTCCTGAGCCACGGCCATCGCACGGCGTTGTTCGGCCTCGGCCTGGAAACGCTTTTTATCTGATTCGGCGCGGTCGATCATTCGCTGGGCACCGATGTTCTCACCGACGTTAATTTCAGCGATGTCGATCGACAGAATTTCGAACGCCGTGTTGGCGTCCAGCCCTTTGTGCAGCACGGCCTTGGAAATGTGATCGGGGTTTTCCATCACA
Source organism: Tepidisphaerales bacterium (assembly GCA_038238625.1). Taxonomy (GTDB): domain Bacteria; phylum Planctomycetota; class Phycisphaerae; order Tepidisphaerales; family Tepidisphaeraceae; genus JBBSFP01. The sequence continues at coordinate 3,769 of JBBSFP010000293.1, read as the reverse complement.
TCTTTGTAGTCGACCGCCGTGCCGATGGCCGTAACGATCCCTTCACCCACGCGCGCCACCACCGTTTCTTCAGTAGCACCGCCGACCAAGCTCTTTATATTCGTGCGCACAGTCACCCGGGCTTTTACCTTGAGCTGGATACCGTCCTTGGCGACACCATCGATCGTATTCTGGCCCATCGACTTGCTGGGTACATCAATCACCTTCGGATTCACGCTGGTTCGCACCGCATCCAGAATATCGCGCCCTGCAAGGTCGATTGCGGTGGCGGTCTGCCAGGGAAGATTAATCCCGGCCTTGTTAGCGGCGATCATGGCGTTGATGACGCGCTCTACATTACCACCCGCCAGCACGTGCGATTCCATTTCACGCTGCGGCACCTGCAACCCCGCGCGGCTGGCCTGAATGCGCGATTGCACGATCGCCATCGCGTTCACCTTTCGCAGCCGCATTCCCACCAACTCATGCATGCTCACACGGGCACCACTGACCAGGGCCTGGATGTAGAGCCGGATGAATTGCGCCACTACGGCAAAGATCACCATCAGGAAAATCAGCACCACGATCAAAACGACCACGCCGGGGCTGATCCCCTCGGCTAAGAGGGTTGCAATTGATGGATTTGTCATAGACGTTCCTCATGCTTTCGTCGGTTAATTGGGCTGGCGGGGATTCTAACGGATTCAGATCGAATTTACTGGTCGCACGACCACACGATTCATCCCCACGTCGCGCACCTCGACGGTGGTCCCGGTGGAGACAAACCCGGTTTCACTAACGACTGACATGATGCGCGAGGTTTCAGCAGCATCATCATAAAACGCCGCGCGGCCACCGGGTAGCAGATCGGTCACCGCCTTACCTACACTCCCCACGGGGGGCCAGGGGTTGGCGGGGGGCAGTACCTGCGTATCGGGGAATTGCTTCACCGATCCGCCGCTTACGTTCGTCAAAACCAGGTTGCGCAGCAACGGCACCTTCGTCATCGATTTCCCAAGCCACCAGCACAAAATTCCCGAAGCCCCCATCGAGATGACGACGGTCAGTAGCCCGTGCTCGAGCGCCGTCCAGGTGCCGGGCAGCTTAGGCACCAATCCGCCGCCGGGTTCTTTACCTACAAATGTGCAGACAAATCCTAGAAACATGAGCGCCACCCCCACAAAGGCCATTGCGCCAGAAGTGGGAAACACAAAAAACTCCAGTGCCAGGAATGACAACCCTGCCAACACCATGACGATCTGCCACCACTGGGCATAACCGGTCATGAGTGGAATACCAATCAGCGTCCCCAGCGAGATGACCGCCACTGCCTCTGCCAGACCGTGGCCGTGAGCGTGCAAGCCAACGTACAGGCTAATGATGAAAATAATCAGTAGCACCGCTCGGCTCACCGGTGCGTTTAGCATATCCACGAGCCAAACTCCGGCACCCGGTTCAAACCGGTCAATGATCTGCAATCCGCGCTGTCGAGCCAGATCGTCCACATTGCTGGCTTGACCCTTCGATAGCCCCAGAGCCTGCGCCATCATCGGGTGCACCGTGAGCAACTCGTTGGCGGGCACGATCGGGTTGCGATTGCCATCCACCGGCTTCCAACCGGATTTAGAAAGCTGATCAAATTCTTCCTTTTCCACGAATCGGAGTTCAGCCGAGTCGTTGGGCGACTGCACCCAGTAAACTGGATGATCCACCCAAACCATTGCCTCGAGCAATCGCGGGTCATAATGATTGCGGGCGGCACTGTCGCGAAATTCGTCCAGAATGGGGCTTTGAATTTTGGCACGCTCGGTTGCCGGCAGGCTTTGTAACCGATGATCATCATCGAGCATGATGGGCGCGCAGTCGCCGATAGCACTTCCGTTGGCCATTACGATTTCATCGCAAGCCAGCGCCGCCATGGCTCCGCCGGAATATGCCTTGGAATCGACGAACGCGATCGTGTGCAGCGACGTCTGATTTTTGATATATCGGGAAATATCCATGCTGGCAGTGACCAGACCGCCCGGCGTGTCCAGCAGGACGATGATCGTCTGGGCGCCATTCTGTTTTGCAAGTTCCACCCGGCGTTTAAACGACTCGTAGGTGACGTTGTCGATTGAGCCGCGGATTGGGACGACGGCCGTCCGTGCCATCGGATTGTTGGTTGGCGGGGCAGCCGATAACTCATCCGCCTGGGCGACCTGCGCCCCCAGGCCCAGTGCCATTCCCAAAGCCAGGCACCAACTTCCAAAAATATGATGCAAACGCATGACAATATCCGGTAAAAGGCGATCTATCTGACGCATCGCTACGGAACATTGTATAGCGCTTGCACGAAAAATCGCATGGATTCTCAATCCGTTGCTGACCGCCAGGTCGCCCCTACGGCAGGTTTAAGACAATCAATGGCGGGCGCGGCTGGCGATCAGCATGATGATCAGGATGATCCCTTGAGCTGCCTTGGCCGCGACGTTGGGGATGTCCAGATTGCTTTCCAGCGCGCCAAATGCGGTATTGAGCAGTGCGAAAAAGAGAGCCGCCAAGACGACTCCCACCGGCGACAGTCGCCCCAGGAGCGCGACGGCGATCCCGGTAAACCCGTAGCCGTCGCTGCGTAAATCCAGCAGCAACTGATGCCCCGGCCAGGCCGCGATGCGGATCCCGCCCGCAAGCCCCGCCAGCGCTCCGCTGAATGCCAAAGTAAGCGCAGCAACACGCCCCACAGCGATTCCCGCAAAGCGCGATGCGACTGGATTTTCACCGACGGCACGCAGGCGGAATCCGAATGGGGTTCGGCGCAAAATCATCGCCACGATGAGCGACGCCAGCAGCGCTATTGCCAACCCGCCGTAAAGTGCCGGTCGCAGCGTGACCGGGTCGCTGTTGAGAAGATCAGGCAGCCGCGCCCGCACAGGGAGTGAGGGGCTTTGCGCTCCCTGCCCCACATCCCCCAACGGTCCCTGGAGCAACGCCTCCAACGCCACCACCACGATAAAGTTTAATAACAATGTGCTGAGCACCACCGGGACGGATCGCCATCGCTCCAGCCAGGATGCGATCATCGCCACCAATCCCCCGGCCGCGATCGCCCCCAGCAGAACCGCTGGCACCACTACCCACGCCGGCCCCGGGCAGTGTAGCCCGATCGCCGTGGCAGCAATCGCTCCGGCCAGGTATTGCCCCTGGGCACCAATGTTGAGCACCGATGCGCGAAACGCCACCGCCACTGCCAGCCCCGTCAGCAGGATCAGCGATGTACCATTGAGGGTGTCGATCCAGAAACGAAAGTTAATGCGGCCATCCGCCCCGTGTCCTGGAAGTAAAGCCCGCTCGTAAACCACGCGGCCGATTTCGACCATCGATTGCATGAAGGGCTGCGCCGGTTTCGATATCAAACCTGCCAATCCCACCCAGACCCACAGCAGGCTAGCGCTCACCACGACCGTGGTGATCATTATTCGCCGTAGCGATACCTTCATCGTAATTGCCTTCACGCTCATGCGATTCCTGCCATCAGCGCGGCAATGTTGTCGGGGGCAGCGGGGAACTGGCTCTCGGACAGGTGGCCGTTGTAAAGCACTGAGATGCGGTCCGAAAGAGCGCGCAACTCATCAAGTTCGCTGCTGATCAGAAGCACCGCGGCCCCGAAGTGGCGATGCTTCAGAAGCTGCTGATACACATACTGCGTTGCCAGGATGTCCAAACCGCGAACGGGATTCATGGCGATGACGAGCTTGGGTGGTACGACTGCCATCTCGCGCGCCAGGATCACCTTCTGCTGGTTGCCGCC
>JBBSFP010000292.1:0-4158 GCA_038238625.1 Tepidisphaerales bacterium | reverse complement strand
GACTTAACGGCGCACCTGCCGCCGCCATGGAATTGCCCGTCGAACCCCAGTCGCGTCATACCGTGGGCCGGGCTGTGGTGGACTTATCGGATTTGAATGCGCATGTGGGCGATTTGGCGGAGATATGGTTGCAAGTAGAGGGCGTGGCAAAGCTGCGGGGGCTCAGTGAACGGCGATTTATCATGATCGCCGAGCTCGACCAACCGGGCCTGCCGGGCCAGTGTGCGCGGTGGCTGCAATATGCGGCCGACCTATCGAGCAGCGGCGACCGCCAGGCAGTGACCCACGCCTTGCTGGCGGCCGAAGCGCGTAGCCCGTCCGCGGAATGGGCCGATGCACTGGAGGCCATGGTGGTCACTGCACCGGCAGACGACGCTGCATCGCGGCTGCAGGTTTTAGCGCGCGGCCTGCGCGCCGAACAAATTTTAGCGCTGGAGCTAGGCGTCAATCGCCTCCTGTCGCAGCCCCAACGTGCTGGACATCGTTTGAATTCCGTGGAACGCACTTGGCGTCGCATTGCTGGCGAAGAGCCAACGATCGCACAATTGCAGGAACGGGTGGCTGCGGCCCATGCGCTCCTGGGCGAGCAGGCACCGGTCAAAAATGCAGCTTTAGTCGTAGCGTGGCTGCAAAGGCCAGTTCCCAGCGAATCGCTGCGGGTTGCGTCGCTGGCGATCGCCGTGCATCCGGGTGCGAGCGCGAATGATTTCCGTGCGGCGGCGATGCTGCGCGCCATGGCGGGGGGCTTAAAGGCAAATGAAACCGTGGCTGCCTTGCTGGCCAACTCCAGGACGCTCGATGAGGGTTTGTCCGATGATGTTGGAATATCGACGCCACAATTAAACGATCCAAATCATCCCGCGACGGCCGGCTCGCGACCGCGGTTGCTGATGGCGATTCGGTCCCTCATGGTGCGATTGGGGACGAGCGAAGGATGGATGGTGGCTTGGTTGCGGACAGGGTTTGATACGAAGCTGAACGCGCTGATCGATTCCAACCCCGATCAGGCCATAAGCGCGCTGCTGGGGATGGATGGGCAATGGCTGGCCTGCGCGCAGTCTAGCCTCAAGCGGGCCATGGCACGCGAGTCGTGCGCGAGGCGGCTGGAGCATTGCCCGGAGCTGGCCGCGCTGCTGCAAATCACCACCCTGCCCGAAGAGCGGGGGGCCCGCATTACCGGTGTAAAAACATCCGGCGGGCGCCGGTCACCCAGTCTCATCGAAGCGTTGGAGCACCCCGCTCCGCAAGGCTATGGCGAAAGCGTGCGCGCGTATTTTGAAGCGATCAATGATGCGCGCAAGTAGGTGGAGTCGTCATTGATGGCCGCCTGCTCTCAGACCGCAGGCATTTCCTCGCCGACGAATTTGCCGTTCTCGGAAATGGTTTCCCCGTCGACGACGATGCGCCCCCCTTGCCGCAGATCGACTACCATGTCCCAGTGCAGACCCGATTGGTTGGCATTGCCGCTCTCGGGGTAGCCAGCTCCCAGCGCAAAGTGCACGGTCCCCCCGATTTTTTCATCGAACAGCGTGTTGCGCGTGAACCGGGTGATGGAATAATTGGTGCCGATCGCGCATTCCCCCAATGACCGGGCACCGGCGTCCATGTCGAGCATGGAGATCAGAAATGATTCTCCCTTGCTGGCACTGGCATCCACCACCCGGCCCCGGTGGAACTTGAGCCGTACGTCCGTCACCTCGTGGCCATGATAGTTGGCGGGGAACGAGAAATGGATCACCCCCTCGACCGAATCTTCCACCGGTCCGGTGAAAACCTCACCATCCGGGAAGTTTTCATGTCCGTCGCAGTTGATCCAGGTGCGATTGGCAAGACTCATCCGCACGTCCGTCCCGTTGGACGCAATGACGCGATAGTCGGTCTTACCCGCCAGCCGATCGATCAGCCGTTGCTGACGTTGACTGATTTTTTTCCAGGCGGCAATCGGATCATCCAGATGCAGCAGGCCCGCGCTGAAAACGAAATCTTCGTATTCACTGAGACTCATGTCAGCATCCTGGGCGCTGGCAGCGGTGGGGAAAAGAGTACCGTTCCACCGCAGAGAACCAGCGGCCGCGCGGTTCATGAAGATGTCCATGATCGGTTTGTGGGCTGCCTGCGCCATCCCCATGCGGCCGGGGTTACAGTTGGTGGTATCGCGCGTATTGGTTTCCGCCCAGATGCTTAAGGAGCAGTCAACCCGCTCTATTTCTGCAACGGAAAGCGGATTGACGAACTCCAACTGCGTATCGCTGGCTTCCTTGAAGAAGATTTCGCTCAATTCATCAGGTGCCATGCGCACAAAGGGGTTTCCCCCGGCCGCCAGGACCTCGCGATATAGATCCATGACCAACGGAGCAGCGATGGGCGGCGCACTGATCCGGACGAGTTGGCCGGGTTTAACATCCACCGAGTAGCGGACGAGTACGGTGGCCAATTTTTGTAAACGGGGGTCGCGCATGCGCAAAGATTATCGGGAATTGCAGACATTGTGGAGTGTTTGCCCCCTTCAATAAGCGGCACATCGACGCACTCATCCACGTCAAATCCCGCTCCCGATCGGCCGGCCGTCGATTGGCGCGCATTTTGATGGACGAACTACGAACGGAAGCGAATCACATAAATTTTAGCCGGAGGTATCATGTCGATGTTCAAAATGTTGGTTTACGGAGCATTGGGTTATATGGCTTATCAAATGTTCTTCGCCGAGCTGCATGAAGCGCAGCAGTTGGCTGGCGACGATTCTGAAAATCCGCATCAGGACGACCAGGACCACCACGAAGAGCATGAAGATCGGGATGAGGCCCATATGTCTTCAACCAGCGCCACGGAATGATGGGCGGCCTCTCGGAAGGACATTATGCAGCTAGGATTTGTCGGGCTGGGCCGCATGGGCGGGAACATGGCCCTGCGGCTTACGGTCGGGTCACCGGATGGTAAAGTCAAAGGGGGCCATGCCGTTGTAGGTTTTGCTAAAGATCCTAATCCTGATTTGGTGGGCGTTGAAGCGGTCACGATTGTGGACACTTTGGACGCCATGGTGGCGGCTTTAGTGCCGCCTCGCGCTGTATGGGTGATGGTGCCTGCGGGTACCGCCACCGAAAGCGTGATCACCGAATTGGCCAAGCTGTTGCAACCAGGCGATATGGTAATTGATGGGGGCAACAGTTTTTACAAGGATTCCATCCGCCGTGCCGAGGGCCTGCAGAGTCGCGAAATGGGTTTTTTAGATATCGGTACAAGCGGGGGAATCTGGGGGCGTGAGATCGGATATTGCATGATGGCCGGGGGCGATCCCAGGTATATCGCTCAGCTAAAGCCGATTTTAGACACATTAGCCCCAGCCGGGGGATGGGCGCATGTGGGCCCCAGCGGGGCAGGACATTTTGTCAAGATGATCCACAACGGGGTGGAGTACGGGCTGATGGAAGCCTACGGAGAGGGGTTTGAGATTCTATACAAATCGCAGTTTGGGCTGAATATACATCAGATTGCCCAGTTATGGAATCGGGGCAGCGTGGTGCGTTCCTGGCTTCTAGAATTAGGGGAAGCGGCCTTGGCGCGCGAAAATAGCCTGCAATCTATACAGCCGTGGGTCGAAGACAGTGGCGAGGGGCGGTGGACGGTGGCAGCGGCGATTGAGGAAGGGGTTCCCTCACCCGTTATCGCGGCTTCGCTGTTTGCGCGCTTCGCAAGCCGCGATCCATATAACTTTTCGGCACGTTTTGCAGCGGCGCTTCGAAACGAGTTCGGGGGGCATGCTGTCAAAAAAGTGGAAGAGCCCAAGATTCAGAGCGACGGGTCCACGCAATGAGTGGGGCGGTTGCTTTCCGGGAGTTGATGGGTTTTACACCCTGCGGCCCAGGTTGACGGCCGTCCTCAATTCCTTCAGCGGCGCTGCCCATTGCGTTTCCCTTTCAACCCAATTACTTGTGTCAGTGGGGAATTTACAGTGGAGGAGCCATGCCCAGCGTGACCCCTTGCGTTCTGGTGATCTTCGGTGCCAGTGGTGACCTGGCCAAGCGAAAATTGCTGCCTGCGGTTTATGAACTGCGGCGTGAAAAGATGCTACCCGAGCAGTTTGCGCTGGTCGGATATTCACGTTCTGCCATGACCGACGAGCAGTTTCGCAAAGAATGCCGGCAATCGGTGCAGCAGTTC
>JBBSFP010000291.1:0-4188 GCA_038238625.1 Tepidisphaerales bacterium | reverse complement strand
GGGGAACCTGCGGCTGGATCACCTCCTTTCTAAGGGATATCTTAGAACTTTCTGCAGAGCGATCTGTTGGAAAAACTTGTCAGCACAGCCTCGTACAGAACCAAAAGTTCTGTGAACTCTCGCGGCGACGCGAGCGAACGGTTTACGACTATTCACTTGTCAAAGGTCAAACAAAATCCCCCGGGTCCTAATGGCCCCGGGGGTTTTTTTGCGCCATTCATTCTTCGAGGATATGGCCCTCCCTTTGGTGCTCGCATCTCTATCGGGTACAAAAGCCCATTCATGACCGACAACTGGTTCGAAGTTTCAACCGCCCGGATCTGTCACCACATGGCAGTCCCTGCCGCCAACGACTTTTTATGGGCCGCTGATCTCCCCAAATCTCTGCTCGTTTTAAACATTTCAAACTCATCCCCTTTCCAATCCCGTAACAATCGCCATAATAGATTTGATCGACCGTTTTAACAGTTTTTGAAAGAGGTAGACTGCATGGGTCCGACCAACATTGCCTTGGTCAAATTGTTGAAGGCCGACACGGAGCTTCGGGCGGCGATCGGAAGGTACGAACAGGCGGCCAAAAACGTCCGCATTCAGGAACGGCGTATCGCCGATCTCTCCGAAAAGCTCAAGCTCGCCCATTCTCGGCAGCTTGAATTTCAGGCCCACGCGGCCAACCAGCAGGGTGAAATCGATCAGGCCGAAGAGCGCATGGAACATTTACGCGCTCAACAACAAAACGCTCGCAATAATAAGGAATACCAGGCATTTCTTGCTGAAATCAACACGCGCAAGGTCGATCAGGCCAAGGTACGCGAAGAGAAAGTTAAGACCGATCAGCAGTTTGAGGCGTATTCCAGTGAATCGCACGATCTGCAGGCTCAACTCGACGAGGAGCGCAAGCAAAATCAGGTGACCCGTGCTCAGCTTTCGGGGAAATTGTCTGAGTTGCAGAAAATAATTGATGAGCTGCGTCCAGTGCGCGATTCAGCAGCCCAGGCCGTGCCTCACAACGCGCGCGAGGCATTCGAGCGGCTTGCGGACAATGACGAGGGGGAAGCGATGTCCGCGATAGCCAAGCCTGACAAGCGCCGCGAAGAATATATCTGCACACTCTGCAACATGTCGCTGGTCGTTGACGTTTACAATCGCCTGCACGTCCGCGATGAGCTGATCTTTTGTCCTAGCTGCCATCGCATTCTTTACATTCCCGACGATCTTCCCCCAGAAGCTGCGATTGGCAACACAGCGCCTAAGCCAAAAAAGGAAAAGGTTCCCAAGGCCGCTTCTGCTCCGCGCGCAAGAAAGTCCGATGCGTTAAATGAAGCAGGCCAACCTTCCTTAGTTAATGTTCTGGCGACAAAGTTGGATGGGGTTCTCACTGACTCCCAGGGGGAATCCGTTAAGGGGGCGATGGATGCGGATCAAACGCCCCTCGAGATCCAGGTCTGGATCGACGATAAAATGCACGGAGTTTACAAGGGCAAATCTGCCGACTCCCTCGAGCGGATTATCCGCTTTCGTCTCCAAGAAGCGGGGTTAGCGCATAGGGTGCGGGCCACTGATAAAACTGGCGAACGATCATCTTCCGAAGCATTGGCTGCTTCCGAAACCCCATCGGAAGGTTCGCCAATCTCTGCTGGCGAGATGCCGGCCGGGGAAATTGCCGCGGACGAAATGTTAACCAGTAATTCGCAGTCTCAAAATTCGGAGCAGTCCGCCCAATCGCCCCGCGCCACGAATTAACTTGTATGCTTGCGGCCGCGGCTAGCCGCTTCAGCGTGCCTTCAAAATCTCGCCAGTTCGCTTTAGGGGTGTCGCAGGGGTTGCAGCTTGTCCCATATCTAATTTTTGCCCATGCCCAATTCTGAAACGTTCATTGCGGAATTCGATGGAGGTTCCCGCGGCAATCCGGGTCCGGCGGGCATCGGTATCGTCGTGCGTGCAGCCGACGGCACACCCCTGATTACGCTGGGACGGTTCATTGGTCGGGCCACCAGCAACTTCGCCGAATATCGCGGACTGATTGCTGCCCTGGCTGAAGCGCGTCGCCTCGGAGCCCGTAAAATCCTCATTCGAGGCGATAGTGAGCTGATCATCAAACAAATGCGCGGCGAATACCGCGTCCGCCATCCCGATCTCAAACCCTTGCACGATGAAGCGCAGGCGCTGATCCAACAGTTTGACGAGTTCAGCTTCGTACACAATCTGCGCCACAAAAACGAATTGGCCGACAAACTCGCCAATCGTGCAATGGATCGACGGGGTGATGTAACCGATGACGGTGATTTGGATCTATCAATAAAATCTGCACCAAAAGATTCCGGTGTGGACGAGAATGTGTACGCTTGTTCACACTGCGGTTGTGAAATCCAAGTGCGGCGGTCGTCGAATAGCGAAAGCAATCAACCTTTCGGCTGCCAGTGCGGAAACGATATGAAACCCGTCGACTGATCGACCCCTATGTACGTATGTCGGCCTGCCTGCGTTATCGGATCAAATTACCAGATTTGAGCAATCGCTTGTCCTACACGTCAGCGCAAAAAAAACAGCCCGATAGCTGGCGTGCCCAATTTGCCGATTAATGGGGCATGAGCGTTCACCAGTTTATGTTGGGTCGAGAGTTACCGTGCAATGTGATGGACCTGCTGGGTGTGTATCCTCTGCCCTTACCGGGACAGGCGCATGCACAGTTGATCGAGCAGATCGAAGGCGGTCGGGCTTTCGCGGACCTGCTCTATAAGCTGGGGCTTTCCCACCTCGGGCGGCAGGAACTGGGGCTCGCCCTGGCTCGGTTGCAGGCTGCGGTCAAGCTCAAGGGAGATTACATCCCCGCCAGGCTGGCCCTGGCGGCGGTGTGCGATCTGCTGGCGCGCCATGCGGAGGCGGCCGATAATCTCGACGCCGTTCTGGCGCAAGTGCCACCTATTGCAGATGATCAGACCCCGTCCCGCTATACACTGCTATGTGCCATCGGATTCTGTCAGGAACGTTTAGCCAATACCGGCACGGCTGTTTATAGCTATGAACAAGCTTTGGCCAGCGAGCCAAGTGATCTGTTCGCACGCTACCGTCTGGCTGCAATCAACGTGGCTCACGATCAGCTTGAAGACGCTGTGGGCCACTACCGCGCGATCCTTACTGCCGAGCCACAAGAGGCGGCAGTTCGCACGAGCCTGGCGCATATCCTGCAACTGCTGGGTCGACACACCGAAGCAGCCTGGGAATATCAAAAGGCCCTGTGTCTTGCCCCTGATTGCTGGGAGCTCCAATTAGAACTTGCCGGGCAATACGAGCGCATCGGCGACAGCGAGCAAGCGATTGCTCAGCTCCGCCAGCTGACTGCCCGTAACCCCCATTTCCCGGATCTGCACCTGCGACTTGCGAACCTTTATTCCGACAGTGGCGATGACTCAGGTGCATCGCAGGAATACACAGCGGCGCTCGCATTGCACCCGGATTACCTGGATGGACACATCGCGCTGGCGCGTCATGAATTGAAAATGGGGCGCAACCAGGTAAGCCTGGAGCACTTCCATCGCGCAGTGACCATCAATCAACAAAATGTCGAAGCATACGCGGGCCTTGCGGTGGCACTGCACCGGCTAGGGAAACTCGATGAGGCCAAGGAGACGCTCTCAAGCGCTTGGAAGATCGCGGGGAATACCGATGTGCTGGTGGCACAGATGGGCCTATTGGAATTGCAAGCCGAGGCAGCAGCGTCCGCAGAGCAAGCGTCTGAGATCGGGCCGGATATTTCATTGGCCACCCCGCGATTAAGCAGGCCCGATCAAGTGGATGACGACGAGCTGATCAACCGACCCTCGCAGGCCAGTGAAGTTTCAGAAGGGGATTCAGCCGAAATGCAGCGGCAGTGGCTCGAAAAGCAGCTAACCCGCTACGAGCAGGTACTGAGCGAGCATCCGGGGTGGGCGGATGTGCACGTACGATACGGCATGTTGCTGAAGATGCTGGGGCAGGTGGAGAACGCCGTCGCCGCGTTTACTAAGGCCACAGTGCTCAACCCTGGGTACACCGATGCGTGGATTCAACTGGGATTGCTGCAGCAGCAATGTGGCAATACCTCAGATGCCATCGTGGCGCTGGAGCAGGCGCTGCAAATCGAGCCACGCTATGCCGACCTGCATTACCGCCTTGCGCTGATCTACTGCAATTCGATGGAATTCGATT
>JBBSFP010000290.1:0-4193 GCA_038238625.1 Tepidisphaerales bacterium | reverse complement strand
TAACAATGTAGCCAATTCAACATTGGAATCGCCGCGAAGTGCTAGGCGCAGCGGACCGTATTCTGGACGCAGCCGCCCTTCGACGTACAAAATCCTGATCCGCGGATCCAGTGCCAAACCCTGAAACTCCTGCCGATTATCGATCGTGCTGCGCTCGCCGGCAATTGGATCAACCCACACCGCCAGGCGATGCACACCAATCTTCGTTGGTTTGTATGCCAACTCCACCGTCTGACCCTGCGATCCGGACTGTAACACCAGCTTCTGCATCGTCACCGGACCGACAGGTTTCCCGCCCTCGTCCACCTCTGCAAGCTTCACATCGACTAGGCGATTGGCCAATGCCAACGATTTGACGTTCGCTTTTATCTTGGAATCGTGCCCGACAACAAAATCATCGGGCGAATCTACGCTATCGACCGCGATGTTGATCATGGTCGATGGCTCAGCCTGTTCCGACCCTACCAGCACAGTATGGATCGGCACCTGGGCATCAGATATTTGACTAAGGACGTTGGGAGAAGTGTTGTCGATCCCATCGCTGATCAAAACGACTGCCGCATCTTTCCCCCGCGCCTGCGATAGAGTCTTGCTCAGTCCCTGAACGATGTCGGTTGACTTGCCCTCCGCATGGGTGTTATCCAATTCTTCGGCCCTCGACAGTTCGAGCCACCCGTCGGAAAACGTGAAAAATCTCGGTACGAAATGCTCGCGCAACCGCGGCAGCAACGGTTTGAGTGAGAGCCATACAGATTGCAGCCGAGTGGGTCCATTTTGCACGTCGGGGAACGACATACTGCCGGAGGTATCCACCAATACCAACAGTGGCCGCACCGGTGCTGGGCGTGTGATGTAAGTAAATGCTGGTCCAAAAAGCATCAGGATGAGAAGCCCCAATGCAAGACCACGCATCGACAGTAGCACAACCATTCTGACGATGCCCAACTGGCCGACCAGGTTGAGGTAAAACGCCAGCGAAAGCGCGGCAAGAGAAAGAAACGTCCATATCAAACCCAGTACTGCGTTATGCAGAGCAGGTATGAAAAGGATGCTCAAAGTTCCTCCGGCGATTAGCGCGATGATGACCAGCGCCAGCCATCCGAGCTTGCTTCGCCATAATTTGCCAAAGCAGGCATAGCAGATCAGCACCAATGAAGCCGCCACGCAAAGGGCCAGCCAAGTATCCCAACCGCTTTGCCTTGAGATTTGAAATGTGGCAGCGAACACCGTGCGGTGCATCTTAGCCAATCGTAATCACTCACCAAAACCAAAGTGGATCGCTGCCGGTAGCCGATGATCATTATCGGACGAAACCTATGCGCAAACGCTTCACGCATTGTCTGGCATTTGCCGCAGTTATGCTGTTGAACTGCGTGGGTATTTTTGCACAACCGGCCAATGCCAGCAGGGTTCTTCGTACCATTGATTTCGAAGAGCGACGCCTTGGTAACACAGAAGAGTTGCCCATGCATTGGAGCAAGGTCGTTGGCGCGGGTTTGCCGCATTACGTCAACGGGCATTTGGCTACCGATCAAGCGCACAGTGGTAAATTCAGCTTTCGCTTTGATCTCAATGGCGGCTCACTGATTTATCGCTACGACGCAGGGCAGATTCCCGTTTCCTTGGGGGCTCATTACCATGTCGAAACATGGGTACGCACGACGGTTCTTGCTAATGCCCGCGCCCGCCTTACGACCTACATGGTGGATGCCGATGGGCATCCATTTAACGATACGATTCGGAAATCCGACCTTTACGCCGCCACGGCCGAGAATGAGCCATGGAAATTGTTGACCATTGAGACGGCCGACAATGAACCGCGGGCGGCGTCTCTGGTTGTCGAGCTGGCCGTGCTGCAACCAGCCCAATATGCCGGCGCTCCACTCGGGCAACGCACGCTTTACGATCAGGACATTCAAGGTTCCGCATGGTTTGATGACGTCAGTGTTTCGCAGGTACCCCGCGTGACGATCACCACCGATCGGCCCGCCAACATTTTTCGACATAACGATCCGCTGCAATTGCATGTGGATGTCAGCGACCGATTCACTGATGACCTTTCGGCTCAGTTGGTGATTACCGATGCGGTTGGACGCACGATATACCAGCGCAGCGGCGCACCCGAACTTTCCAAAGCTGAACGCTTGGGACCCGGTGAAAAGCGCATGACGATGATGTTGCCCGCCCTGCCCACCGGTTGGTATCAGATTTCATTATTGATGACCAGTCAGGGACAGAGGGTCGGTAGCCGGACGATGTCGATCATTCGCCTGGCCGACAATGCTGATCCATTCAATCCTGATGGCCGTTTCGGCGTGATCGCCACTGATCTGCCTTTCGAAGGATGGAGCAAGCTACCGGAGCTCCTGTCGTTGCTGGGCGTGAGCAGGGTAAAACTGGCGGTTTGGAGTTCGGCCGGTGACGTTGAGCAACTCGATCCACTGGCATTCGACCAGATGTTGGTACGCTTTGAAGAGCTTCGCATTCAACCGACGGCTTGCCTCGTCAACATGCCGCCATCGATTGTGAACATCCTCAGGGCGCGTCTGCAAAAACAATCCAGCTCGCTGGAGCCCATCAAATTCGACGAAAAAGACTGGACCCTACTGCTCAAGGCGAAATCGGAGGATTGGCAACCGCAGCTTGCATATCTGCTGGCGCGGCATGCAGCGCATCTCGATCGCTGGCAGCTCGGTGAAGATGGCTCGGACGCTTTTGTCGTGCAACCGGCGATGCGCGAGGTTTATAACCGGGTTTATGCTGAGTTTTCCAAACTGATTCCACAACCCGACTTGGCTATGCCCTGGCCGGCCTGGTACGAGCTGGAGGGGGAACTGCCCGCCACTATCGCGTTGTCGGTGCCGACCAGCGTGCTTCCGTCGCAGTTGCCTCTTTATATCGACGATCTGCACAAGCGAGACAGACAACATCTTTCGATCACGTTGCAGATATTGGACCGCGGGGTCTACGGCCGTAAAACGCAGATTCGCGATCTGGCCCAGCGCGTGATCTATGCGCTTAGTGCGGATGCAAATCGGATCGACATCCCGCTGTCATTTACGGTTCAACGCGAGATGGACGATTACATTGATCAGCCCCAGGAAATGTTCATGATCGTGCGTACATTGATGCGGACGCTCGGGAACGCAAAATTTCGCGGGCGGGTGCCGATTGCCGAGGGTGTGGAATCATTTCTCTTTGATCGGGATGGCCAGGGGATTTTGGCGCTGTGGAATACTGGTCATGGTGGGCCGGCCATGCAGTCGCTTGCCATCAACCTCGGAGATCGGCCCGCGCGGCTGGATCTCTGGGGAAATCTCACGCCCCTCATGCATCCACGCGCTGATCAGGACTCCGTAAGGGTCGATGTGGGCAGCGATGATCTGCCGATCTTTATTGTTGGGGTGGATGCCAACATGCTGAAACTTCGTGCCAGCGTTGCCTTGGATCATCCGCTGGTCGAATCGTCGTTCAAACCACACACCAGGCACTTACTTTTCACTAATCCCTACAAACAGGCGGTCACCGGTTCGGTTCGACTGCACGCGCCACAGGGATGGAATCTGGTGCCTACATCTTTCAATTTCTCTCTCAACCCCGGCGAAACCTTCGACCGGGAGCTGACCATCGAATTCCCCTACAACAGTTTTGCGGGGGTCAAAACGCTGCAAGCTCAATTCGATGTGCAATCTGACCGGGCCACCAGTTTTACAATGCCGATTACACTGCAACTTGGGCTCTCCGATGTGGGGATGCAGACCACTGCCATCCGCAACGGCAACGACGTAATCGTGCAACAGGTGGTCCAAAACTATGGCGACAAGCCCATCGATTACACTGCATTTGCCATTTTGCCAGGGCAATCACGGCAGGAGCGGCTGATCACCAACCTTGGTGCTGGTCGTACGACAATCAAGCGTTACCGTTTCACGAACATCGATCCGAAATCAACCAGTAAGGTACGAGTGGGCATCAAGGAAATCGAAGGCACGCGCATCCTCAACGATGAAGTTGACGTGCAGTAGCCATACACCAGCCACTTTTCTTTACCTCCGCCGGAAAGTCGCCACAATCGCCTTTGTGATTTCTCTTGACAGTTCAGGCGGCTCGGTCTGGTCGCGCTGGTCATACCAAACGTTCGCTCCCACGCTCTGGCTTCGTTGCGATTCTCAAACGCTGATCACCACCCTCCG
>JBBSFP010000289.1:0-4198 GCA_038238625.1 Tepidisphaerales bacterium | reverse complement strand
ATGTGGCTGGGCGAGCAGATTGACGAATACGGTCTGGGGAACGGCATCAGTTTAATCATCCTGGCGGGCATCGTGGCGCGCATGCCATTTGCCGTGATCTCACTGCGCGATTCATTCAACACCAATCAGGCTGGCAGCTCAGGCGCGGGGAATGTTGGTAAGGCTGTGTTCCTGATTTTTTCGTTCATATTCGTAGTGGCTGGGTCCATTCTTATTACGCAGGCGCAGCGGCGCATCCCCATTCAACAAGCTAAGCAAACCCGAGGGCGGCGCGTTTACGGCGGGCAGCGACAGTATTTGCCTCTTCGCGTGAATCATGGCGGCGTGATGCCGATCATTTTTGCGCAATCGCTGATGCTTTTCCCCGGGTACGTTTTTGCCTGGTTGAATCAGCATTTTAAGAGCCCCACATTTAACTTTCTGAATGTGGAGTTTGGCCGCGGGCAGTTTGTCTACCTGTTACTGGAAGCGGTAATGATTTATTTCTTCGCCTACTTCTGGACCACCGTCCAGTTTCAGCCTAAAGAAATGGCCAATCAGCTTCGGGATTTTGGCAGCTTTATCCCGGGTCTGCGACCGGGCAAACGCACCGCTGATTATCTGGAAAAGGTGATGATGCGCATCACCTACGTGGGTGGCGCGTTTTTGTGCCTGATTGCGGTCGTTCCCTCGGCGATCACCACCAGCGTGGGGATCCCGATCGCTGCAACCGCTTTTCTGGGTGGAACGGGTTTGCTGATTGTGGTGAGCGTGGCCCTGGACATGGTGCAGCGCATCGAAGCAAATTTGTTGATGCGAAACTATGGTGGATTCCTGAGCGCGGGCCCGGGGCAAAAGGGTAAGCGCATCAAGGGCCGGCAGTATTAATCGCATCGGCGGCCCCGTATCGACGCAAGACCTAGAATTATTCCATGCCGATCGTTCTGAAAAGCCGGCGCGAGATTGAGATGATGCGTCGCGCCGGGCAGCTTGGGTGTCAGATCCTGGCAATGATGCGGCAGGCCGTGGCCCCTGGTGTGACAACCGCGGCGTTGGATGACATCGCGCGTGACCGACTGGAAAAGTCGGGCGCGATTTCGCTGTCGCTGCATTACACCCCCAGCGGGTATCAGAAAGGCCGCGGTTATCCGGCTTATACGTGTATCAGCGTGAACGAAGAAGTGGTGCACGGTATTCCCGGTCCGCGCGTGCTGCGCGAAGGGGATGCGGTCACCCTTGACTTGGCGCTTTCGCTGGATGGGTACTGCGCGGATACGGCGACCACGGTCCCCGTTGGTATTGTCAAGCCCGACGTGCAGCGGCTGCTGGCAGTGACGCGCGACACGCTGGCGATAGCAATTAATCACATTCGCCCAGACCGCCGCTGGTCAGAAGTTGCTCGTCTGATGCAGGCGAATGTGGAGCGGGCTGGTTTTGGTGTGGTTCGCGAATTCGTGGGGCATGGCATTGGCCGATCGATGCACGAGGACCCGAAGGTACCCAATTTCGTCACCCCTGAGCAACTGCGCGGTGATTTTCGACTGCGGCCCGGTATGACATTGGCGGTGGAACCCATGGTGGTGACCGGGCATCGCGATGTGCAGCAGCTAGCTGACGGCTGGACGATTGTGACCGAAGATGGTTTACCTGCGGCTCATTTTGAGCACACGATCGCGGTCACCGAGACTGGTGTTGATATTCTGACCGATGGTCGGCCTGCACTGTCCGGGGTCTGATCTGGAATCGCCTTACTTGTGTTGAAAAAAATGAAACTAGAAATGGCTATCAGAATGCAGATTAGTCGCCATTGAGTTTTTCCGTAATACGAGCTACAATAAACAATTCGCCGTTGTGTAGGCTGAAAAGTTAAAATCGAGTTGAGAGACCCATGAAAGTTCGCGCCAGCGTTCGTCGGATTTGTGAAAATTGCAAGATCGTTCGCCGTAAGGGGACGGTTCGGGTGATTTGCACCAATACCAAGCACAAGCAAAAACAAGGCTAAGCGCCTTGGCGTTTATCCATCATTTTTCGGAGTTGCCATGCCTCGCGTAGCCGGCCTTGATATTCCAAATGATAAACCGATCTGGGTGAGCTTGTGCTACATCTACGGGATCGGTCCGCATAACAGCAAGGTGATCCTTAAGGAAGCGGGCATCGATACCCAGCGCCGCGCCAAAGAGCTCACAGAAGAAGAGCTGGCAAAGATCATCACGATCGTTGACAAGGGGTACCTGGTCGAAGGCGCGCTTCGCCGCAACGTGCAGCAGAACATCGCGCGACTTAGGGATATTCAGAGCTACCGTGGCTGGCGGCACAAACGCGCTTTGCCGGTCCGCGGCCAGCGCACGCGTTCCAACGCCCGTACCCGCAAGGGGCCGCGCAAGACGGTCGCCGGTAAGAAGGGCGTCAAGGAGCTCGGCAAGTAATTTTTGAGAAGAAGGCGAAAGCGATATGTCAGAAGCAGCAAAAACCGCCGGTGGCGCTAAGTCGGGCCAGAAGAAGCGTATCCGTAAAGGTGTGACGCGTGGCGTAGCGCACATCAAGGCAACGTTCAACAACACCATGGTGACAATCACGGATACCAACGGTGAGACCATCTCGTGGGCCTCTGCGGGCACCGTGGGGTTCAAGGGCGCGCGCAAAAGTACCCCGTTTGCCGCCGGGCGAGCGGCTGAAAAGGCCGCCAGCGAAGCACGCAAGCATGGCATGGTTGAAATCGAGGTGCGTGTTAAGGGACCTGGCGCGGGCCGCGAGCAGGCGATCATCAATTTGCAGAATGCCGGACTGAAAGTCACTGGCATCGAAGATGTGACCCCGCTGCCGCATAACGGCTGCCGTCCCCCCAAGAAGCGCCGCGTATAAATTTTGATTTTTCCAGACACAGTTCATCGATAAACGACAGATTATTTTTCAGCCCGTTGCTTGACGAGGCGAAAGACAGATGGCCCCTGACGGTTGGGGCGGTAACCTTTCGCAATTCAACACGGGCAAGGAGCGACTCCCATGAGAATTCGTTGGCGCGGTTTAGAACTTCCTTCGCGTGTTGTCCGGGATAGCCACGGCTCTACCGATACCTTCGGCCGCTTCACCGCTGAGCCGTTTGAACGCGGTTTTGGTACCACCGTTGGTAATAGCCTGCGGCGTATTTTGTTGTCCTCGCTGGAAGGGGCGGCGGTCACACACATCAAGCTGCGTGGTGCCGAGCATGAATTTAGTAGTCTTCCGGGTGTCACCGAAGACGTCACCGACATCATTTTGCACATCAAGAGCCTTGTCGTGAAACTTGATGCTGATGAACCCAAGACGATGCATATCGCCGTCAAGAAGGCCGGCCCCATTACGGCGGGGATGATCGAAGCCGACCCGGCGATTACTGTGGTCAACAAAGATCTTGTGATTGCGACTCTTACCGAAGATGTGACCTTCGACATGACGCTCACCGTTGCCAAGGGGCGTGGGTATGTGACTGCATTGGAAAATGCCGGCAGTGCCGAGGAGCAGGAGATCGGGTTGATCGCAGTCGACAGTTTGTATTCACCGGTCTCGCGTGTGCGTTACAGCACCGAAGATGCCCGCGTGGGGCAGAAAACCGATTATGATCGCCTGATTCTTGAAATCTGGACCAACGGCACCCTCACGCCCGAGATGGCGATGGTGGAAGCTAGCAAGATTCTCCGCAAGCATCTCAACCCGTTCGTGCAATACTTTGAGCTTGGCAGTGACGTGGCCAGCGACGAAGCGTTGGTACATATGCGCGATTCCTCAAAGGCGCAGATGGATCCGGAGCTCGAGCAGAAGCTCAACATGACGGTGCAGGAGCTGGACCTGAGCGTTCGGGCCAACAACTGTCTCGAAAGTGCCAAGATTCCTTCGGTGCGCGAGCTGGTTAAGAAGACCGATTCGGACCTGCTGAAAGTACGCAGCTTTGGCAAGACCAGCCTGCGCGAGGTAAAGCGCAAGCTTGCCGATCTGGGTCTGAGCCTTGGCATGGATCTCGATGCGGTGCCGATGGCAGCCAGCGTCATGCCCGACGATGACGATGAGATTGATC
Organism: Tepidisphaerales bacterium; assembly: GCA_038238625.1. Lineage (GTDB taxonomy): Bacteria > Planctomycetota > Phycisphaerae > Tepidisphaerales > Tepidisphaeraceae > JBBSFP01. The sequence continues at coordinate 168 of JBBSFP010000289.1, read as the reverse complement.
TGGATGATGACGGCGTTGATCAGGATCAAGGCAAAGCGCAGGTTGCCGCTGGGGGCGCTGAGGGCGGCGCGGATGATGACAGCGATGAAGCCTGAATTCTGTAGCCTTTAGATGAACCGGGTTTTGCAGTTTTGTAAGTCAAGAGGAGAGCGTTATGGCATCGCACAT
>JBBSFP010000288.1:0-4228 GCA_038238625.1 Tepidisphaerales bacterium | reverse complement strand
TTTGGCCATGCGGGTTATGCTCCTGTGCCTGGTATCGACCGATGCGGCCAGCGCCCCAATCTCTTTGCGCGGCGCCCTATTATATATATCTGAAGCGGCGCAAACTTAGCCGTGATCGCACCATGATTATCTCCACGCGCACCCCCGAAGGCTCCCCCGGCCGATGCTCAGTCTGCGGCAGTGCCGTTCGCATGGAGCCATCCCCCGGTTTCCGGGACGCACCGTGCCCCCTATCGCCACAGTTGATGCAGCGCGTGTCTGCGCTTGGCTGCATCGTCAAGCCGGCCGCCGAAGCGCAGTTACCGAAGAAGCTGGAAAAGACTTCAGATGGCCGTTGGCAGGGGATCACCGACCCCGCTACCGGTAAAAGGCCAGCGATATACTGGGCGGAAATCAAGGCGAGGTATTCGGAGACATTTGCTCAATTGAAAGACCCTTCCGAAAGAATTGGCAGACCCAATGGCTGGGCGCTCATCGGCCTTGACGCATCATCGGCGGCGGGGCGGTTTGTCAGCGGCATGCTGAGACCGAGCCTTTTAGAGCGTGTGCTCAGTCATACTGGCGAGGATTTTATGGGCGGTGGCAACGGCGGCCAGGCCGTCTTCGCCGGTGACGGCGGGCGGGGTGCCAGTTTGCACCGACCGCACGAACGCTTCGAGTTGCGCCCGCAATGGCTCCACATCGTCAATGTCAAGTTTTTCCACCTGCACCAGATCGGTGTAATTTAGCTGAGATAAATCGGTTACTTCACCGGCGCGGATGCGGGCTACGGCTGCGCGAATTGCTTCCAGGTTGCCGCCCCGCCCGATGACCACCCCCGTGCGGTTTTGGTAATCAAGCGACACGAATGCCTCGGGGCTGAAGACGCGAATGCGGCGTTCACTGCGCAGAGCGACACGCGATGCCGTCAGGTTGGCCACACAGCCGTTGGCAAAGGTGAGACGCGCGTTGCACAGGTCTTCGACGCCACCGATCACGCTGACGCCCACGGCTTCGCAGCGTTGCAGCGGCGCGGCGGCAAGCTTGAGCACAATGTCGATGTCATGGATCATGATATCCATCACCACGCCCACATCGATGTTGCGAAACGAGTGCGGGCTGATGCGCGTCACTTCGATGAAAGCGGGCTTAATTTGCAGCCGCTCCATGGCACGGAAGGCAGGGTTAAAGCGTTCGATGTGCCCGACCTGGAGCAAGGTGCCAGATTGCCGGGCAAGTTCGACGATGCCGGTTGCCTCGGCCACATCGCGCGCCAAGGGCTTTTCGATGAGGCAGGGGATGTGGCGTTTTAAGAAAGCTTCGGCCACGCTGGCATGAAATATCGTGGGGGTTGCGATGGTGACGGCTGCCACCCCCTGAAAGGTTTCCTCAATGCCGGCGAAGGCCTTGCACCCAAATTCCTGTGCAACTGCCTGGGACTTGCTGGAACTCACATCGTAGACCCCGATGAGCTTCACCTGGGGCATGGCCGCATAGGTGCGCGCATGAAACCGCCCCATTCGGCCGCATCCGATGACTGCTACCGGAAGGGGCAATTCCAAACCGGTTCCACCGGTGTTTGGCGAGTTAGACATCACCGCTGGTTGTAGCGGCGAGGACCGTGAATCTCAAATAATAGCAGTCGGGCCGAGATCGATGGCACGGGCGAACAGGCCGGCCGTGGCATTGCAACTGCCATGACATCTGCGGTGGAATCGACTACAAAATGGCTTGGATGTCCGAATCTCCCGATGTGGAATTGCTAAAGGTTTCCGCCGCGCACAGCGCATCGGCCAAGCCGAGGGCGCGCCGGCTTCTGATCCTGCTGCTGTGCATCGCCGTGGGTTTTACGCTGGTGTATTTCTCGGGGGTGCGACACTACCTGGGCGATCGCCAACGCGTGCAGCAAGCGGTGCAGTCGCTGGGTGTCTGGGTGTATCCCGTTGGCATTCTGACCGTGGCGGCGCTGGTGAGCGTGGGCGTGCCACGCCTGCTGTTCTGCGCCATTGGCGGGGCGATGCTGGGGTTCTGGTGGGGACTGCTCATCACGCAAGTGGGGACACTGATCGGCTACTACGCGAGCTTCTGTTTCATTCGGTGGGGCGGGCGTGATTGGGTCCTGCACCGGTTCCCGCGTTTGCAGAAATGGGTGGGCATCATTCACGAGCAGGGGATCATGGGCGTGGTGCTGGTGCGCATGCTGCCTCTACATGGCACGCTGACTAATTTGTGCCTGGGCCTCACGCATGTGAAGCACCGCGATTTTTTAATCGGCACTATCATCGGGCTATTACCCGAAGCAGTACCCGCCGTGCTGGTGGGTAACGTGGGTCGGGATTTGTTGAACTGGAAAACCAACGGTGGCTACCTGGTTGCGGCGGTGGTGGGGCTGGCGCTGATCGCCATCGGGTTGAAGTACGCGATGCGGGCGATGAAGCACAGTCAATCAGGGGCGCGCCTGATCGCCGAGGCTACCGCTTTGAATGAGGTGGAGGAATGATGACCGGTCCTTCGGAAGTGAAACCGCTGCTGTCGATTTGCGTGCCTTGCTACAACGAGGCCGAAAATCTGCCTCTGCTGCACGAGGCGATCGTGAAGGTGATCGATCCGGCGAACATCGCTGCTGAATTGATTATTGTCGATGATGCATCGAGTGATGGCTCGTGGGCGGCGATCGAAGCTCTGGTGCAAAAAGATCCGCGCGTGCGCGGCTTAAAGTTCAAGCACAATTGCGGTGAAACCGCTGCCAGCGATGCAGGGCTGAGGCACGCGCGCGGCTCCTATGTGATGACGATGGACGCGGATTTGCAGAACGACCCCAAAGACATCCCTGCGTTCATCGCTGCTATTCAGCAGCCGGGTGTTGATTGCGTGTGTGGATCAAGAGTAGCCACGCGCGGCAAGGGGGACAGCTTCGTGAAGGTGGTTTCCAGCCGGATTGCTAACGCCGTGCGTAATCGCCTGAGCAACGAAACCATCTCCGATGCTGGTTGCACATACCGTTGTTTCAAGCGTGAGTGCGTGGACAAGATCAAGCTATATCGCGGGCTGCACCGCTTCATCCCCACGCTGCTGAAAATGGAGGGCTACCATGTCGTCGAAATTCCCGTCACCAACAACCCGCGCTTGTATGGTGAAAGCAAATATGGTGTTTGGAATCGGCTGTTCAAAAGCTTTCGCGACTTACTGGCCATTCGGTGGATGAAAAGCCGGCTTCTGGGGTACGAGGTCGCTGTGGATCTGGATCGCACGGCTGAGCAGAAGGCGAGCGAGGTTTGACGATTTCAAGCCGAGAAATATGGGACATGCTGGCTAACCGGGCCGGGCTGACATTGTCGGATGATCAGGCCGCACTGATGAGCGCCTACCTCGATGCGCTGTTGGATGCCAATACGCGCATGAACCTGACGCGTATCAGCGACCGCGCGGCGGCGGAAGTCGGCCACATCGCCGATGCCCTTACACTGCTGCCGCACCTGCCATCGAAGGCTCATCGGCTTGCGGATGTGGGCAGTGGTGGCGGCGTGCCGGGAATTCCCATTGCCATTGCGCGGCCGGACGTGCAGGTGACCCTGATCGAAGCGACGTTGAAGAAAGCGGCATTTTTGAAGGAAACGGTCGCGCGGCTGCAGTTGAAAAATGTGTTGGTCGCCAGCGTCCGCGCTGAGGATTTAATCCGGCGGGGACAGCGATTTGAGATCGTTGTCGCTCGTGCGGTGGCATTGATGGACAAGTTAGTGCCCTGGTGCCTCCCGCTGGTGAAAACCCGGGGGAAACTGCTGGCCATGAAAGGCCCGCGCATCGCCGAGGAACTTCCCCTGGCGGCCAAGCTGATTAAGCGTCTCGGCGGGGCGGAGGCGGTGGTTCATCCGGTCGACCTGCCCGGGGCAACCGGGCATGTGATTGTGGAAGTCGTCAAAAAGCGCTGAGCAATTTGAGTAAAAGAATCGGCGCGGGGGACGTTCAGGGCCGGACCACCACGGTGCTTTTGCCGCCTACCAGCAGCTCATAAACCATCGGAATGTCATCGTTGCGCATGCGGATGCAGCCCAGCGAGCTTTGTTTACCAATCGAGTCTGGATCAATGTTGCCGTGGATCCCGTAGGACGTTTTACCCACCGCTTCGCCATCGGCACCGGTGAGGCCGATCCAGAATTTACCAAGCGGATTTTTAGGATCGTCCGCTGCAATGATGCCTTCGCCGCGGGGGCTGTAGTAGACGGGATCCTTGAGCTTATTGCTGGCGTCC
>JBBSFP010000287.1:0-4242 GCA_038238625.1 Tepidisphaerales bacterium | reverse complement strand
GCGGATTTCGCCATGCAGGAACTCAAGTTCAAGAAGTTCGCCATTCTCTATGATGTAAAAAATGATTACTCCAAGGGGCTACGCGATTTTTTTGCCGAAACCGTGAAGAAAAACGGCGGCGAAATTGTCGCCGATGAGAGTTACGCCGAGGGTGACATTGATTTCAAGCCGACGCTCACGAAGATCAAGAACATCAAGCCCGATGCGATATACGTGCCTGGTTACTATAACGACGTGGCCCAGATCTGCCGTGAAGCACGGGAGCTGGGGATCACGGTGCCGCTTATGGGTGGCGACGGCTGGGACAGCGAAAAGCTGGTCGAGATCGGCCGCGATGCGGTCAACGGCTGCTACTTTACCAACCACTATTCCCCCGATGAAAAGCGTCCGGAAGTTCAAAAATTTATGGATGCCTACAAGCAAAAATACGGCGGGAAAACTCCCGATGCGATGGCGATCCTAGGCTATGACGCAATGAAGTTATTGGCAGATGCAATCCAGCGTGCTGGATCGACCAAGCCCAAAGCCATTCGCGAAGCGTTAGCGGCAACCAAAAATTTCATCGGTGCCAGCGGCACGATCACCATTGACGCCGATCGCAACGCACAAAAATCAGCAGTGGTGCTCAAATACGAAAATGGCAAAACCGCATACATCGCCACCGTCGCGCCGGATGGCAAGGTCACCTCCAACAAGTGATGGAGTGATTCATCGGTGATTTCCTACAACAGTTTTGCCAGCAACTGGTCAACGGTTTATCAACCGGTTCGATCTACGCGTTGATCGCCGTCGGTTACACCCTGGTGTACGGCGTACTGCGCTTGATTAATTTTGCACACGGCGATGTGTTCATGGTCGGGGCCATGAGCGCCTACTACCTGCAGAATCGCATCATCCGCGCGGCGAGTCACGCAACCCCCCCGGCCATCGTGCTGTGGATCTTCCACCCGCCCGCGGATTCAACCTGGCTAGGCTTCCTGCTGGTATTGCTGGCGTCAATGCTCATCTGCGGCGTTGTCGGGTTCCTGATCGAATTCATAGCTTATCGCCCGCTGCGCGACCAGCCACGCATCATTTCACTCATCACTGCCATCGGCGTTTCTATGCTCTTTGAATATGGGGGCCAGCAGCCCTGGGCATTTGGGCCGGATTTCAAAGCCTTCCCGCCACTTATTCCCGGCATCGAAAAAGCACGCGATCTTCTTTCAATAGGCGGAGTCGTTATCGGAAAAATCGATGCGATCATTTTTGGTACCACCATGGTGGCGATGGTCGGCCTGTGGTTTGTCGTGCAGCACACGCGGCTGGGTTTAGCGCTGAGGGCGGTGTCATTCCGCTTTGATACAGCCTCGCTGATGGGGATCAACGTCAACCGCATTATCAGTTTTACCTTTGTGCTGGGGTCGATGCTCGCGGCCATCGCAGGGGTGCTGGTTGGGATTCACTCAAACAAGGCTTACCCGCTGATGGGGTTGATGATGGGTCTTAAGGCATTTATTGCGGCAGTGCTGGGGGGCATCGGGTCAATTCCCGGCGCGGTGGCGGGCGGAATGCTGCTTGGGCTTACCGAAGTAATGGTTAAGGGCTACTTTCCGCATGGGTCGCAGTACACCGACGCAGTGGCTTTCGTCTTTTTGATCACCGTGCTGATGGTGAAACCCTCCGGACTTTTTGGTCGCCATGCTATTGAAAAAGTCTGACCAACTTCCATCGCCCGTGGGTCGACCCTGGTTGCACACCCTGTTGCAAAATGTGTGGGTGCTCGCGGCTCTTGCCGCAATGGTGTTCTTCGCCCGCTGGCTGGAAAACCCCGACCATTTCAACGCTTACTACTTCCAGATCGTGATGATGGTGGGCATCACCATCACACTGGCGGTCAGCCTGCAGTTGATCAACGGAGTCAGCGGCCAGTTCTCCCTCGGTCATGCGGGGTTCATGGCGCTGGGGGCATATTTGTCGGCATATGCCACCAAAACCTACGGTGGCCAGCCCATTGCCCAGGGCAACGGTGATTATTTCTCTGATCCTGGGGGCGTGATGGGGTATTTTCTGGCATTGGCAATCGCGCTGGTGGTGGCGGCCGGCCCCATGTTGCTGATCTTCCTGGCGGTGCGGCAATTACGCCGCCTTTCCAGTGCGCTTCCGGCGGTTGGCATGTTGCTGCTGCTGGCATGGATTGCGATGGACGTGGTGGTCGCCAGCAAACACCAGCCAGTGCCGTACTACTGCGTCTGGACACACGGGTGGAAGGGGTGCATTGATTTATTCAATGCACTGTTGCGGCAGATACCGAATCTCTCAACCGTTTTCGGGCATCTGTCACTTTCCGCGCGGCAGCCACTGTCCTTTGCTATCGCGCTGCTGGGGGGCGGTTTGGTGGCTGCCGGCTCGGGGTTAATTATCGGTATTCCTACCCTGCGTCTGCGTGGCGACTATCTGGCCATCGCCACACTGGGTTTCGGGCAGATCGTGCAGGTGCTGATCATCAATTCCGAGCCGCTGGGGGGTGCCGTCGGATTGACCGCCATAGCCACGTATCAATCGATTGATGAAGATAACCTTCCGCAACGGTGCATATCTCCCTGGATTTTCGGTACGGCACTGATCGCCTTCTTGCTGATATGGCGGCTGGTCCATTCGAGCCAGGGTCGCGCGATGAAAGCCGTACGCCAGGATGAAATCGCCGCCACCGCAGTTGGAATTAACACCACCGCCAGCAAGGTTCTGGCGTTCGTGGTCGGCGCGTTCTTCGCCGGGGTAGCCGGTGGACTTTATGCGCACCTCAACGGCGCGCTAAGCCCCGACACATTCAGCTTTATTTATTCAGTGGAACTGGTGGTGATCGTGACCCTGGGCGGACTCGGTAATCTGTGGGGAGCGCTGATCGCGGCGGTGCTGGTTACGCTGCTGCCGGAGGTGCTCAACAATGCTGATCGTCTGCCGCACATGACCTCGCAATCGGCCATCCGATTCGCCCACGGGCTGGCGGCCAATCGGCGGGTGGTTTACGCCTTGGTGCTAATAGCGGTGATGATCATTCGCGCGCGCTGGCGCGACTGGGTTCACGGTCGCTGGCGCTGGACCGGGTGATCTCACAATGGCGCTATTGGAAATATCTAACATCACCGTGAAATTCGGCGGGCTCACCGCCCTGTCGGACTTCTCACTTTCCATGAAATCCGGTGACCTGGTTGGCTTGATCGGTCCGAACGGTGCCGGAAAAACCACCGCTTTTAATGTCACCACCGGCATCTATTCTCCCACGGCTGGCGACATCACATTGGCCGGGCACCGCATTGATGGCCAATTGCCTTACAAAATCAATCATGCTGGGCTGGCGCGCACCTTCCAAAACATCCGGCTCTTCTCGAACCTTACTGTGCTCGACAACGTGATGGTCGGTTTTAGTAATTCAGCCGCCCATGGGTTGCTGGGCACTTTTCTGCGATTGCCACGATTTGTCAACGAGCGCACACTTCTTCGGGCGCAGTCGATGGAATTACTAGAAACGATGGGCCTGGCCGACCTGCACGCGCGCCCCGCCGGGTCGCTGCCCTATGGCGGTCAACGCCGCCTTGAAATCGCCCGTGCCCTGGCCACGCGCCCTAAAATCCTGCTCCTCGATGAACCGGCGGCCGGCATGAACCCCAACGAAAAAATCGACCTCATGCACCTCATCGGTTTCATCCGTGAACGTTTCAATGTCGGTATCTGGCTCATCGAGCACGATATGAAGCTGGTCATGTCGATCTGCCAGCGAATTACCGTGCTCGATCACGGGCAGATCATCAGCGTTGGTACGCCGCAGCAAGTGCAAAGCGACTCCAAGGTAATCAATGCTTACCTGGGAGAACCCGCCTGATATGTCACTGCTCCAGGTTGAACATCTCGATGTTTCCTACGGCGCGATCAAGTCGCTGCATGATGTGTCGATGCACATTAACGCTGGCGAGATCGTCACTCTCATTGGGGCCAACGGTGCAGGAAAGACCACGCTCCTGAATACCATCAGCGGTCTGCTGCGCCCGACGGCCGGCACCATCACCTATGACACCACTGGCGAGCTCACGGCCCTGCCGCCCCACCGTATCGTGCGCGCGGGCATCAGCCATGTTCCTGAGGGACGGCAGGTATTTTCCCACATGTCAGTGCGCGACAACCTCCTGCTCGGCGCATATCAGCGCAAAGATCGCAAAGAATTGCGATCGGATCTTGACCGCTATTATCACAGTTTTCCGGTGC
>JBBSFP010000286.1:0-4261 GCA_038238625.1 Tepidisphaerales bacterium | reverse complement strand
GGAAGAGCTGTGAGGTCGTCGCCGATGGATATTTGGCTGAGGCTCAACGGCTATGCCGCAAGGCAGGAACGTTGCTGGTGATAGACGAGGTGCAATCGGGGCTGGGTCGCACTGGCAAATGGTTTTGCTACCAGCACTGGCCTGATGTTGAGCCGGATATCTTATGCACGGCAAAGGCACTTTCAGGCGGATTTGTGCCCGTGGGTGCGATCGTGACGCGGCCAAAGATTATGGATAGCGTTTTCAACACGATGGAGCGCTGCGTGGTGCATTCCAACACGTTTGGCCAAAACGATATGGCGATGGCGGCGGCGCTGGCGAGTTTGTTTGTCATCGAAGAAGACAAGCTGGTCGACAACGCCGCGGCCATGGGCGAATATGCGATGCAGGAGCTTCGCCGGGTGGCCGGGGATTGTCCATTCGTCAGCGAGGTTCGCGGTAAGGGGTTGATGTTCGGCATCGATTTTGCGCGTCCCAAAACCTCCATGAAACTGAAGATGGCCTGGGATATGCTGCACAAGTTAAACTTCGGCGTGTTCGGGCAGATGGTGATCATTCCGTTGTTGCAGAAGCACCGCATCCTGACGCAAGTGGCGGGATATCACACCGAAGTGATCAAATTTCTTCCGCCGATGACGATTACCAAGCCCGATATCGACTGGTTCATAACGGCGATGCAGGATGTACTGGCGGAAACGCAGCGATTTCCGGGGGCGGCGTGGTCGACGGTATTCGGGTTAGCCAAGCGCGTGGTTCGCGCCTGAGCGGTCAGTGCTAATTTTGCAGGCAGGATTCTCGGCGAGACGCATGAGGCACGTTCAACGCACGCTGCAACGGATGGTGCTGCGGGTTGTGACCCATCCCAAAACCACGCTGCTGGTAAGCGCGCTGGTGCTGGCGGTGTGCGTGGGTTCGGCCATGGCATGGCTGCACATTTCAACCCATCCAGACGAACTTTTCTCGCACAATGTGCCGTTCTTCAAACGCTGGCTGGATTACTCCCAAAAGTTTCCTGAAAACGAAGCGCTCGTGGTGGTGATCGAGGCGAAGGAGGGGCCTGCGCCTCCTACGCAACGATGGATTGAAGTGGCTGATGCGATAGCTGATCGCATGCGGGCGATGGGTGACTCGGTCCATGGCGTGGACACGCATGTGCCACTGGAAGAGCTGGGGCCGCAGGGGATCTTATTTCAAGACCGCGAGCAACTTCCCGGCACCTATGCTGACCTGCTGCAGTTTTCCCCGTTGGTAGAGCAATCGACCGGGGGGGGGGGTGGGTCCGCACTGTTGGGTGCGACGCCATTGGATCGGCTCATGGGGGCGTTGTCGGGATCGGCGGTGACTTATGCCAGCCCAGGCAGCAATCAGGCAAATGCCGGCCAGACGCGTTTTGTTGAGCTGCTGTTAGATTCATGGCAGAAGACGATCCAGAAGGCTGCTGCCGCGCCAGGTGATGAGAAGCCAGTCAGCCAGACCAGTCCGACGTTCGCGATGAAGGATGGCGCGATTCTGCCTGATTTGAGGCAGATGACCCCGGAATCGGATCCAAGCCGGTCTGGATATTACTATTTGCCGGACAAGAGTAATCCTGCGCGGCATCTGCTGCTCGTGCAGATTTACCCGAACGTAAACTACAACTCGCTTACGGCCATCACGCGAGTTGTGGACGGGATACGAAGAGAAGTTAAGGCCGTTGTAGAAAAATTTCCGGAGTTCACCGTGGGTGTAACCGGGCGCCCGGCGCTGGCGGCGGATGATATGTCCACCACCGACCGCGATTCGCACCGATCGGAAATCGTGGCGCTGTCCGTGATCTTCATTGGAATGGCGCTGACCTTGCGCTCAATCTGGCTGGCACTGGCGGCGGAGTTGACCCTGGCGGTGGCGATCGGTTGGACTTTTGGCTGGGCCTGGGTATCCGTGGGGCGGCTGAATCTTCTGTCGCTGGTTTTTTTAATCGCGCTCATCGGCATCGGGATGGACTACCTGGTGCAGATTCTGATGGCGTATCGGCGGGAAGCACGCAGGCGATTGCGCGCCAAGGCAATCTGGTCCAACGTGTTCTTATCGGTGTCACTGCCGATTAATACGGCATGTGCGGGGGCGGCCGGGGCATTTTTAGTTTCGGTATTCACGGAATTTCGCGGGGCGGCGGAGTTGGGAATCATCGCGGGGGGGGGTTGTTGCTGTGCCTCTTATCAGGTTACACGGTGCTGCCGGCGATGCTGACATTGTTCCCTCCGCGCGTACAGCTGATCGATGCCGATGAGCGCTATGCGGGGCCGGTGGCGCATGCATTTGGGTGGCGAAAGCTGTTGCCAATCATGTGGGTGCTGCCGCTTGCGTGCTTGATTCCATTCGCGTTCAAGACTGAGTTCAATTCAAATCTGCTGGAGTTGCAGGCACCCAATCCGTCGGTGTCGCTGGTTAAGAAACTGGAGACGTGGTCGGCGGTCGTGCTTTGCAGAAATCTGCAGGAGCTGCGCGCGGTGCAGGAGGCAATGGATGATAAGCAGAAGCTGATTGCGCGCACCGACAGCATTCTAAAGGCCTATGACAATTTCGAGTGGATTGCCCAGCAGCAACAGCTGGTTCCAAAAATTCAGTGGACCGCGCCAACGCCCATCGAGCCAGCGATGTTACCTGGCATCAGCCTGCGGTTTCGCGTTTTGGGCAAACAGTATCCTGCTTTGAAGGAACGCGCAGACGCGACCGCTGATCTGCTGGTTGGCACCGGGGAGAGTGGGCCGAAGGCAACTGCGGTCGCCGAAGGGCTGACGAAATGGGAAGCGGGTTTTGCCGAAGAGTTGGGGCAGATCATGGCGCGGCTGTCCCCGCCCGCTCCTGATCCAGATACGCTTCCCAAATCGATCCACAATCATTACATCAGCGCCAGCTCAACCAGGGAATACGCGCTATATATTTACCCCGTGCACGATTTGTGGAAGCGAGAACATCTCATGGCGTTTGAACAAGAGGTTGAGCGCCGGGTGGCGGCGGTCAACGCGAAGTTGCACACCGATTTACAAGTGACGGGGATCGCTTCGGATGTATATGGCACCACCAGTTCGATTGAGAAATCTTTCTATCGAACGACCGCCATGGCCCTGGTGCTGATTTTCTTGCTGGTGTTTATCGATTTGCGAAGTTTTTCTCACACCGTGTTAGCGGTGAGCGTGTTGGCGCTGGGGTTGCCAATGTTAGTGGCGCTGATGGGGCTGTTCCATTACAACTGGAATTTCGCAAACTTTTTTGGTCTGCCGATCTTGATCGGCGCGGGGCACGAATATGGGGTGTTCATGGTGCATCGCTACCGCGAAGCGCGCAACAATCCGCGGCGTGCCTGGCGAAAGTGGGATCATTCAGATCGGGCGCTGCTGTTGTGCGCATTTGTAACCTCCAGCAGCTTCGGATTTTTTTGGGCGATGGGCCATCACCGCGGGCTTCGAAGCCTGGGGTTGGTCATGGCATTGGGAACCGCGTGCATCTACCTCGCAACGATTCTGGTGCTGCGGCCATTGCTGCTTCGCCGATTAGAGCGACGCGGCGACATTCCGTTGCGGCATCGGTTTGGGGATTCTCCAAAATCTGGCAGCGAAAAGCTGAAAACGGAACCCCGTGACGCTGGGGTTCATATCTGAATCGCGGTCAGCAATGCCAGGACGAGATCAGGAAAATCACCATAAAAGGCGGGCAAATCCCTGCAATGGGAGGTCGGACTGAAGGAAGGTTTGACCAGTGATGGCGGCAGCCGCAAGGTAGCCGCTGCGAACCGCGCCCTCCATGGTGGCGGGCCAATGGGTTTGGGTGTAATCGCCAGCAAGGTAAAGATTTTGCAGCGCTCCGGGGGGGGGGGCCTGCGCGGGGCGTAACCGATCGCTACCGGGCGTGGGGGAAAAAGTGGCTCGTTTTTCAATGACGATCACGCCGCGCAGAAGTTTAGCGCCCGCCGCGCCCGGCATCGTTTGCCGAATTTGATCAGAAAAAAGCACCAGACTTTCTTCGCGATTTCGACCGACCCATTGTCGGGCAGCACTGATGACACCGTGCACCGTGCGGCCATCGGTGCCTTTGCGGAAGAGCCATTGCAATGGCCCATCAATTAAGGCTGCATGAGAATCGGTCATAATCGGTCGGTCAAACCAGAGGTGAGCTCCCAGGATCGGGACGCTTTCCAACTCGTGTAAATGGGTCAGCCGCGGATCACGCGCAGCCCATTGGGGGGGGGATCCAGTCGGTCAAACCGTGGTGATTGGTCGCG